>UQRY01000009.1 GCA_900543675.1 uncultured Mycoplasmatota bacterium | reverse complement strand
AAACCGAATAGAGAGTGAAGAAGTTCCTGAAGATATGGCGACTCCAGAAGATATCTTAGTTGGAAAGAAAGCCTGGGTCGATGGAAAAAAGATAACAGGAACAATGCCTAATCAAGGAGGATTAAACTGGAAACCAAGTAATGGAACAACTTACCCTATACCAGCCGGGTATTATAGTGGTGGAACTTTAGATAGCCAGGATGCTTATAATAATGGTTATGATGAAGGTTATGAAACTTGCACAAAAGAATCATATGCGAAAGAAATTAACCTTCCTGTCTTCTATGCTCAAGCAAATGGTGGTAATGGTTATATTACAATTGATGTAAGTAATTATAAGTATATGACAATTGGTTCGATCAGCGACATATCGATTAATAATGCAGGTGGTTCAATACCTTGGAACGGTTCAATAGGAGTAAGTGGTGCAACTGCAGTAAATAATGTTTATCAATTAGAAGGAGTAGACACTATCCGTATTGGCATTTTTAATGCCAATGTTTATGCAAAGGCAACCTTTAATAACATTAGAATTTATAATGAGTAAAAATAAATAAAACAATATAAAGAACATCCTATTTTTAGAGATGTTTTTTAATTTTAATAGTAAATCCTCTATCAATGAGTAAAGATATAGGAACTAAAATAAACTATAGTAAATAAAGTAATATTTTTTTAAATTTTTACAAGTCATCCGCTAAGATTCTTACATAATTATAGTAGGAAGTGATCATGATGAAATATCCGTTTGTACAACAAGAAGGTGCTAAAGACTGCGGAGTATGTTCTTTGTTGATGATTTTAAAATTCTATGGTGGTAGTGTCTCAAAAGAATATTTAAGAGAACTTTCGAAAACAACCAAGAAAGGAGTGAATGCCAGCAATTTAAAAAGAGCAGCTGAACAATGTGGACTAGAAATGATAGGAGTAAGAGGGCAAATAACGGATTTAACAACATCAGATTTACCTTGTATCGCCCATGTGGTAATAGACTCTAGTTATTCTCATTTTCTAGTTATCTATCAAAAAAATGATAGAAATCAACAATTATTAATTGCTGATCCCGCAACAGGAATAAAAAGAATGAAATACTCTGAGTTTGAAAAAATTTCTTCTAAAGTATTTTTACTCTGCACGCCAAAAAGAAAATTAGACATTATCGAAAATGAGAAAATGCTCAAAAAGAAAATACTAGAATTTGTATTAAAAAATAAAAAAGTAATCATTATGGTTGGTTTATTTTCTATACTATTCACTAGTTTAAATATTTTGACATCTTTCCAATTTGAACTCCTGTTAGAATACTTCATTCCGTACTCAACTCGTTTAAATCTTCAATACTTGATCATTTTTTTCGCCCTTGTAATTGTGAGTAAAATAGCTTTAGAATACTATCGCAATTTCTTATTTAATTATTTAGATCACTCTCTAAGTAGAGAAATGATTACGGATATTTATCATCATATTTTATCACTTCCTCATCTCTATTATAAAAATAGAACTACAGGAGAGATTATTTCTAGAATACAGGATATTGAAACGGTAAAAGCAACTTTTTCAAAAATATTTATCTATTTCCTAATCGACATGTTACTTATCCTATTATCTTTATCCGTGCTTTTGATTTTAAATCTAAGACTAACGATGATCGTTTTAATTATATTTATATTATCATTCTCTTGTATTCAACTCTTTAAAAAAATACTAGCAGAATACATAAAAAAAGGAAAAGAATACGCAAGTGAAGCCAATTCTTATTTGACAGAAACAATATTGGGAATAGAAACAGCTAAAGAGTTACATATTGAAGAAAAAATAATTAATATATTCAATCAACGCTATAATCACTATAATAAAGTGAGCTATAGGTACAATACATTTTACAATTATCAATTATTATTAAAAAATATAATAGAAGAATACGGGACATTTTTAGTATTGATAGTAGGAAGTGTATTTGTTCAGCAAGAAATTATATCTTTGGGAACGTTATTGACCTATCAATCGATTATGGGGTATTTTTTATCACCAATTCAAAATATGAGTGACTTAGCAATTGAATATAGACAAATGAAAGTAGCTCTTGAACGATTGGATGAGCTTTATGACGTTATACCAGAAGATTTAGAAAAAGGATTGATAAAAGAAATCAACGATATTAATCGGATAGACTTAGAAAATATTCACTACACTTATAACGGAAAGGATGAAGTCTTAAAAAATGTAAATCTAACGTTGATGAAAGGAGAACGGATTTTAATCTACGGCTTAAGTGGAAGTGGTAAAAGCACTTTAGCACGTTTATTAACTGGAGTTTTAAACGCTGACCAAGGTAAAATTAAAATAAATGATATCGAGTTAATAAACTATTCTTTAGATTGCTTACGAAATAATATTTGCTATGTGTCACAAAATGAACAACTATTTACCGCTTCGATATATGAGAATGTCTGTCTGACAGATAATGGCGATACAGAAACAAGTTCTAATCAATTTTTAAAAGTTTGCCAACTATGTAAGGTTGACGAGATTGCTGCTAAAAGTCCTTTAGCTTATCAATTACCATTAGAAGAAAATGGATTTAATATAAGTGGTGGTGAACGCCAAAGAATAATATTAGCTAGAGCGTTATTAAAAAATGCCAAGTGTTATATTTTTGATGAAAGTATGAATGAAATAGATATTCACAGGGAAAGAGAAATTCTAAAGGCGTTATTTCAAGAATACCCAAATAAAATCTTTATAATGATTTCTCATAGATATCATAATAGTGATCTTTTTTATCAAAAATATCAACTGATAAACGGAGAATTTTATGTTAAAAGAGCTCAGTATGATACATCAAGATGAATTGCCGTCTCCTAATTTGAAAAGAGAAAAATGGACAATAGTTATTTTAATAATAGGGATTTTATATGTAGCAACAAGTATAAAACTAGAAAAAAGCTACAAAGTAGAGTTAATAAAAACGGAAACAGATTATATGATTTCATTATCAATAACAGAATTTAGTGCGATAAAAGAAATAGGAAATATATTGATTAATCAAGAAAAATATCGTTATCAAGTAATTTCTGTTAAAGAAAAGGAAAATTTAAATGGAGTCGATGTATATCTAAAACTAGATAATTTTTCTAGTAGTATAGATATATTTGAAGGAAAAATCATCATATCTTCTTCGACAATTCTAGAAAGCATCTATCAAGTAATAAGAAAGGAGTAATATGGAAAGATTAAAAGAACAAGAATTAGAAGCAGTCCAAGGAGGTGGCCTTACTCTATGGGGAGTAGGGGGAATTATTGCAGCCGCCATCTTCATTGTAGGCTTTTTTGACGGCTTAGCACGGCCATTAAAATGTGATAAATAAGGAGGAAAAATGCAAATCATCAGTGAAACAGAATTACTCTCCATAGAGGGAGGAACAAGTATAACGGGAACATTAGTGAATGCGGTATCTACTTTGATTGACACCATTGCATCTTTAGGACGAAGTTTTGGCTCATCGATTAGAAGAATGTTCAGTAACAAAATGTGTTCCCTCTAAAAAAATTCATTATCCAATTTATTCAATTCCTAATAGCTAGGCAATAACCTAATGGGCTCATACTTTACAATTATGTATACATTTTATATAATTGGATTAGAAAGTAGGAATAGAATGAACAAAAACAATTTTTACGATCTTAGAGTATTAATTTTAAAATACGATCTTGAAAATTATATCAACAATTCAACTTCTTTTGAAGTTTCTTTTCTAGATGAAAAAGAACATAATATCTTAAATAAATACTTAGATGATGAAGAATCTCTAGAATTAATCCGCGAAGCTGTGATAAATGTAGACGACGAGAAGGAATTAGACGAATTGATTGAAAAATCAAAAAATGAACTTGCTTGTCATACTTCTTCCGATAGCGAATTAGAACAAACGATCATGAATGCATTTTCATTTTTACGTGAAAATTTAAATTCATCTAACCAAAGATCAAAAAATTTGTTTCACAACTCGCAAATTTTTGTGAAATGAATATAAAAATATGTTGAAATATGTAGAAAATTGCGCTATAATCTATTGTAGTAAACGCGGAAGGAGGGGAAAACAATGACACAAGTGCCAGTAAAAAACGGGAATCTAGAATTCGCACTAAAAAAGTTCAAGCAAAAAGTAGCTAGAGATGGAGTCCCTTCTGAATGCAAAAAAAGAGAAGGTTATGATAAACCTGGAGTAAGAAGACGAAATGCCAAAAAAGAAGGCATTAAAAATGCTCGTAAGAGAAATCGTTCAAATAAAGATTAATGCAAAAGAAAGTACTATGCTAGTCCAGTATAGTACTTTCTTTATTGTCTAATGAAATTTATAGTTTGTTTATTTAGAATAATTTATCACGTAATTTAACTACGTCCTATTTCAAAAAATGTGAATTTATTATATAATAAAAATAGTGAAAAGGAGAGATATTATGTATAATTATATGATAGGAAAGGTAACCGATGTAGAAGCTAGTTCTATCATCGTTGAAGTATCTGGCATCGGCTATCAGATCAATACACCAAATCCTTATGCATTTAACTTGAACGAAGAATATAAAATTTATCTTTATCAATATATTCGTGAAGACGAAAACAGCTTATATGGATTTAAAACCAAAGAAGAAAAAGATTTGTTTTTAAAATTGATTGCGGTAAAAGGATTAGGGCCACGAATGGCTCTTCCTATTTTAGCTACTGGTTCTATAGGAGGAATTGTTGACGCAATAGAACGAGAAAATATCTTATATTTAAAGAAATTCCCTAAAATTGGAGAAAAGTTAGCCAAACAAATTATTCTAGATTTAAAAGGAAAGATTCAATTAACTGGTGATATGGCCAATATCTCTAACAGCTATGAAGAATTAATTGAAGTATTAAAAGGATTAGGATACAAAGAAAAAGAAGTCAAAAGTGTCGTAGTAAAAATAGATGGAGAATTATCTTTAGAAGATCAAGTAAAAGAAGCATTGAAACTATTATTGAAATAATCAAGAAAGGAGTGCTGTTATGGAAGATAAAATTCTCTCAGGAGAAGTATTAGACGAAGAAGATGCCGATACAAATATTCGTCCCGATCATTTAACCGAATATATCGGTCAAGAAGACGTTAAACAAAATATTAAAGTATATATCGAAGCGGCTAAAATGAGAGAAGAACCGCTTGATCATGTACTGTTATATGGACCCCCAGGTCTAGGAAAAACAACCCTCGCTAACATCATTGCTAATGAACTTGGAGTAAATATCAAAACAGCGAGTGGACCAAGTATTGAAAAATCAGGAGATTTAGCTGCGATTTTATCTACCTTAGAGCCAAATGATGTATTATTTATTGATGAAATTCATCGCATGCCTTCATTTATCGAAGAAATTCTCTATCCAGCTATGGAAGATTTTATGTTAGAGATCATGATTGGTGGCGAAGGGAATACTAGAAGTATTCGTATTAATTTACCGCCATTTACCTTGGTTGGGGCTACAACTAGAGCAGGAGATTTAACCTCTCCTCTACGAGATCGCTTTGGAATCATTGAAAAGCTACAATATTATACCACTGAAGAATTAATGGCCATTGTAAAAAGAACTTCCCGTGTTTTGGGAGTTCCAATAGAAGAGCAAGCTGCTTTAGAACTGGCTAGCAGAAGCCGCGGTACACCACGAATCGCCAATCGTCTGTTCAAACGTGTGCGTGACTTTGCCTTAGTAGAAGGAAATGGAGTTATTGATCTTGCGATTACCAAAAAAGCACTTGAACGTTTAAAAATCGATGATAAAGGACTAGACGAAACTGATCACCAATTCTTGTTAGCCATCATTCAGAAATTCCGTGGAGGTCCAGTAGGAATTGAATCCGTAGCGAGCGCGATTGGAGAAGAAGTAGCCACTTTAGAAGACGTGTGCGAACCTTATTTATTACAACAAGGCTTTCTAAAACGAACCCCTCGTGGAAGAGTAGCTACCCATTTAGCTTATGAACATTTGAAAATAGAGTATCAAAATACAATATTTAATTAATAAAAGGAGAATAAAAAGGATGAAAAATGTTAAAATTGAAAAAATATTTAGTGGAATGCCACTAGGAAAAATTGTTGATCATATTAATGAGGCAGTAAGTAGTGATTTTACGATTTTGAAAGAACACGATAACATAAAAAAATGGAATTGCTTACCAGTCTTATTAATTGAAGAAGAAGATGAACAACAAAAGATTTTAACCTTTATTGATTATGTTGACGAATTAATGATCATGCCAAGTGAAAAATATATTTATATCATTACCCTAGCTAGTTTAATAGAACATGGTAAGGTGAACATAAAATTACTAGAAGATGGACCAATATTTATGTTAGCCGATTATTTTAAAGATAAAACAATCAAAGAAATGAGTAAAATGTTACCAGTTGTTGGACATCCCAAAGCAATACATACAGCTAGATTTAAGACACTAGAAGTCGATGTAAGAACAGAGATTTTAGAGTATATTTATCGTATGTATAAGGCAAAGAGAATAACCAAGGCTCGTAAAGAAGAATTTCTTGACAAACTAGCTAATGAGATCTATCAAAAAGATTATTATGAACTACTAGATATAATGAGAAAATAGAAAAGAGGATAGTTATGCAACTAGAAGATTTTGACTATAATTTACCAAGTGAATTGATTGCTCAAACCCCACTTGAAAAAAGAGACAGTTCGAGACTATTAGTATTAGATAAAAAGACTGGTGAAGTAGAGCATCATCAGTTTCCAGAGATTATCTCCTACATGGAAGAAGGGGATACATTAGTACTAAATGATACGAAAGTGTTACCCGCTAGATTGATCGGGATCAAAGAAGAAACTAATGCGGTAATTGAAGTATTGCTATTAAAAGATATGCAAAATGATACATGGGAGTGTTTGACTAAGCCAGCTAAGCGAGTACATAAAGGAACGATAATCTCCTTTGGAGAAGGAAAACTAAAAGCAGAATGTATCGAAGAAAAAGAAGAGGGGATTCGTTGCTATCGATTAATCTATAACGGGATTTTACTAGAGATTTTAGACGAATTAGGTACGATGCCATTACCTCCTTATATTCATGAACAACTTGCCGATCAATCTCGTTACAATACCGTATATGCTAAAAACTTAGGAAGTGCAGCTGCTCCAACCGCAGGACTACATTTTACAGAAGAATTATTAAAGAAAATCAAAGAGAAAAAGGTTAATATCGCCTATGTAACCCTTCACGTTGGATTAGGCACCTTTAGACCGGTTCAAGTAGAAAATATCGAAGAACACAAAATGCACACTGAATACTATGAAATGAGCAAAGAAACAGCGGATATTTTAAACAAGACCAAAAAAGAAGGAAAAAAGATTATCGCTGTAGGAACAACTAGTGTTAGGACTTTAGAAACGATTATGAACAAATACCATCAATTCCAAGAATGTTACGGAACTACAGATATCTTCATTTATCCAGGATATAAATTCCAAGCAATTGACCGATTAATTACCAATTTTCATTTGCCTAAGTCAACCCTAATTATGTTAGTGAGCGCTTTGGCAGGAAGAGAAAATGTATTAAACGCTTATCAAGAAGCCATTAAAGAAAAATATCGTTTCTTCTCTTTTGGAGACAGTATGTTAATCAAGTAGAAAATTTTTATCACACGATAAGAAAGGAGAAGATAATATGGATGATTTAATTTTAGATATATTTTATAAAGAAATTGTACCCGAGTTAAAACAAGAAAAGGGAAAAATAAAAATACACGATAATCCTTATTATTTTCCTTTTTCTATCGTTACTGACGAGAAGAAAGAATCTAGTCTATTATTCAATGCTCCAAGAAATGATAACCTATCCTTTGACCCACCAGTTTTAATCATTAGAGATAAAGAGAACTTCGATCCCTTGTTAGTAGAATATATTAAACAACAGATTCAATTTTTAAATGAAGAAGAAAATCTACGAAGATATTTGGTTTTATGTTGCGGGGAAAGTATTCATAATCAAATCAAATATTTACTTTTGTTAGTTTGGAAAAATGCCACTAGTGAAGATTTCATCAATCCTCAACTCCTTCTAAATAGAAGAATTCAGTTTTTTACCCCAGAAGAGAAGCGTACCCCATTACAAGCTCAATTAGATATCAATCAGGGACTAGGTATCGTATCGGAAATCAAAAGACAATTTGCCTCTTTAGAAACTCCGTACTGCTTAGATAGTAAAATAATTGGATATAATCAAAATGGTGATCAAGAAAGTTACCCCTTACCGCAGATTAGTTATGGTATATCTGATGGTGTAGCTTATCTATATAGTATTAAAGGAAAAAAGCGCCCTCGTAACGAAAACAAAACTTCTTTCTTTAAAAAAATCGATCGCTATCTATATAAAGCAAACGATCATGTCCAAGACTCTGAGGAGTATCAGGCTTACAAAGAAAAAAAGACAGATTATTATCCGGAAAATATTTCAGATATCTCAGTTAGTGCTTTATATAGTTTGACTATGTTTCTCAAACATCTAGAACGAAATGGGATCACCAAACTAGTAACGACTAGTTTTTTACCTCTTCGTTATTTAGCTAAAGAACAAGCGATAAATGAGTCAATTTCTTTATTTCGCTTTCTTTATAAAGAAGAGCGTTTAGAACAAATTAAAGAAGAAGAACTAACTCAATTAAGTAGAGATAATTGTAATCAAACCGAAAAATTAATTAGGACATTACGAAGACTAAGTTATCACTTCCCTAATTTAGAAATCACGAGTTATCCCTTTGACTTAGATAGTAATCTTCACATAAAAATATCTCAAGCTCATCCAAACAGGGAAACACATATTTTAACAGATTTGTACAATCAAACAAATTCATTTCCCAAATCTAAATAATAGTCATTAGTATAAAATAATCACCAACAATTATCCGAAGAAAGGATGGAATAAATATGAATTACGAACAAAAACTACTTTGGATCATCCCCAATGATCAATATATGGATAAAGAGCTCCCAGACGGTAAAGCTCAATTTTTCCCAAAGTTAGCCATGAATGGTGACCACCGAGAAGAATGCCGAGAATTCTGTGAAAATATTGGCCTAACGGATTGTCCAAAAGGTGGATCACACGATGATTTAGGAAATTACTTAAGTAAAAAAGG
The DNA here is from genome assembly GCA_900543675.1 of uncultured Mycoplasmatota bacterium. GTDB lineage: Bacteria > Bacillota_I > Bacilli_A > RF39 > UBA660 > Alloscybalousia. Next base: position 39,056 of record UQRY01000009.1, on the reverse strand, counting down.
CTTCGCAGCTTTCTTTGATTCTGGAGTTCCTGTAGATGGAAAATATTTTGGCGTTTGGTATTTACCTGAACAACTTTCTATGAAACAAATTGAATTTTTAGAGAGTCAGGAACCGTTATTTAGAGAAAAGTATCATACGCATCCTTCCTTTTTCAGTGCTTCAATCCAAGCAAGTGAACCCTTATCGTATAGAAGCAATAACAATCTAAGAAACTTAACAATTGAAGCAATGATCAACAATAAGCCTTCTGATAATGGAGTTGATCTTCTCTATCAAGAAGTAGCTAGTCAAAAAGAAAGACTTTTGAATAACCAAAAATAGAAACAGGTGACTTAAATGAAAATAAAGTATAACTTATTACACGAAGAAAAAGATACTAAAGCAAGACTTGGAACCATAGAGACAAATTATGGTACTGTAGAAACACCAATGTTTATGCCAGTTGGAACTCAAGCGACAGTGAAGACCTTAACGCCAGAAGAGTTATACGCTATGCATACAGGGGTAATTTTAGCGAATACCTATCATCTATGGTTAAGACCTGGAGCTGACTTGGTAGAAAAAGCAGGGGGACTTCATCGTTTTATGAACTATGATGGCCCTATTTTGACCGATAGTGGTGGCTTTCAAGTTTTCTCTTTAGCTAGTCCTAAAAATATTAGTGAAGAAGGAGTAAAATTTAAAAGTCATTTGGATGGAAGTAGTCTATTTCTAACACCAGAAAAAAGTATTGAGATTCAAAATAAATTAGATAGCGATATCGCCATGAGCTTCGACGAATGCCCTCCAGCTAGCGCAAGTTATGACTACATGAAAAATAGTATCGAACGTACTTTGCGTTGGGCTGTACGAGGAAAGAACGTTCATAATAACCCACGTCAATCATTATTCGGAATTGTACAAGGAGGAGCTTACCAAGATTTACGAGAATATTCCGCAAAAGAAACCGTAAAGATTGGTTTTGATGGCTACAGTATCGGCGGAGTAGCGAATGATGGTGAATCTAAAGAAGATATGTATGCTGCTATCGATTATTCAATCCCACACTTACCAAAAGACAAGCCGCGTTATTTAATGGGGGTAGGAGAACCAGTCGATATTATTGAAGGAGTTATTCGTGGAATTGATATGTTTGATTGTGTACTTCCAACTAGAATCGCTCGTCATGGACATGCATTTACGAAATATGGACGGATTAATTTAAAGAATGCTAAGTATACCGAAGACTTTACTCCTATAGAAGAAGGATGCGATTGTTATGCTTGTCAAAATTATACTAAGGCTTACATTCGACATTTAATCAAAGCAAACGAAACATTAGGAGGAAGACTTCTTTCTATTCATAATATTCGTTTTTTAATTCGGTTAACCGAAAATTTACGCCAAGCGATTAAAGAAGATAGATTACTTGCCTTTCGAGATGAGTTCTATCAAGACTACTTTTCATCAAAAATAATTCAAAAAGAAGAAAAATAAAAAATGTGACTAGCTCACATTTTAATTTTGGCTTGTTCTACTGATTCCAATCATACTGCCTAGAGTAGCAGAAGCTAATAGAATTAAATAATAGACAACAGTCTTAAAGGAAATTCCACAATCAAACCCTAAATAACTAAGTAGAAAGAAAAGAACAATAATTTCCAAACCTACCTTTATTCCTTCTAGCCATCCTTTCTTTGTTGCCTTAGTTCCAATATATATTCCTCCAATCAACATCGACAAACAAACAATAACTAGTTTTAAATAATTGACTACATTAGTAGGGATTACATTGAAATAGTATAATAAGGAAAGAATAACATTAAGGAACAATAGAGGAATCAATATAAAAAGAAGTACTTTAAGATATTTGATAAACGCCATACTTTTCACCTAGTAAAAACTATGACACTGTATAAAAAAATATGACAATCATCATAATAAAAATAGGTGATTAATATGGATTATCTCATCGTTTTAGAAAGAACAATTCTCTTTTATATCATTATCACAGTCTTGTATCGCTTTATGGGAAAAAGAGAAGTAGGGCAGCTAGGCATTGTTGATTTAATTGTCTCTATCCTAATAGCAGAACTAGCGGCTATTTCAATTGATAATCGAACTGAGAGTATTTTTTTATCGATTATTCCTATCGTTGTTTTAGTCCTAATTCAAATGGGAATGGCTTACTACTCATTAAAAAATCAAAAAGTGAGAGATGCTTTTGATGGAACCCCCTCGGTGATGATTAATCGGGGAAAAATTAATTTTAAAGAAATGGTAAGACAACGTTACAATATAGATGACTTATTAACTCAGCTTAGAGAACAACATATCAAAAGTATTGAAGAAGTCGATTATGCCATTTTAGAAACAAGTGGTAAACTAAGTGTATTTAAGAAAAAAGATAATCGCTTCGGTGATTATCCTTTACCCCTTATTTTAGATGGCAAAATTCAAGAGGACACACTTAAACAAATTCAAAAAACCGAAAAATGGTTACAGAGAACTTTAACCGAAGAAAAAGTAAATATCGAAGATATCTTCTATGCCTTTTATCAAGAAAAGAATATTTTCATCATCAAAAAAGAAGATTTAGAAAAGTAAACCTTCTTATATATACATATTTTTTTCTATAACATATTTTTCTTCTTTAACCACCTAGCAAGTAAAATAGAAATAATTAAAGAGACAATACAGATTAAGAAGAAAGATAATTCACTCTTACCAATAAACCCTAATGGTACATTCATACCTAAGAAAGAAGCAATCATGGTAGGAATAGAAAAAACGATCGTGATACCAGCTAGAAATTTCATAATTACGTTTAGATTATTAGAAATAATTGTTCCATAAGTATCGATTGTCGAAGATAAAATTTCTCGGTAAACCGTACTTGTTTCTATACATTGTTTATTTTCAATGATGGCATCTTCCAATAATGATTTATTTTCTTTACTAATCGGTAAAATATCCTCTTTATGCAATTTTTCTAATACACTACTATTCGCTTGTAGAGAAGTTATAAAATATACAAGTGTTTTTTGAATGTTTAAAAAATTAAGTAGTTGTTTATTATTGGTTGAATAATAAGTACTTTTTTCTACCTTTTGAATATCTTCGTCAATAAGATTTAATGTCGATAGATACACCTCAGCAGACTTTAATAACATCTGGATTAAAAACCTGACTTTCCGATCAGTAAAAAATTCGGTATTATCTTCCGCTTCAATTTTCTTTAAAAATTCATGTTCTACTAGAGAAACCGTAACGATATAAGAATTATCAGATAGAATAATTCCTAAAGGATAAGTCACATATTTATTTTTTACACTCTTATCTTTAGTGTAAGGAATATCGATAACTACTAGTACTGCGTTATCGCTTTTTTTAATTCTAGGTAATTCTTTTTCTACTAATACTTGAGAAATCATATGAGAGTCGATACCTACCTCACTAGCTACTTTTTTTATTTCTTCATTAGTAGGTCGAATCAAGTTAATCCAAGTATCTTTTTCTAATTGTTCACAAGAACAAAGTTTCATCTGTTCATCAGAAACTGTATTTTTTAATATTTTAATCATATTCGCACCTCGATTATTATCTATGTTACGTGCTAACTATAATATAAAAAGTTAGTATTGTCAATAAACAATTTGTTTTCCTTAATTTAAAAAGTAAGTTCCCGTAAAATCGTATACAGGAAGTTAGTCTTAAAAAATAAATTGAAAAATGATAATTGGTAAATTGGCAAGAGAAGTTGTATAATATAGATAGGAATTAGGTGAGAAGAATGAAGATATATGTGGCTAGTGCTTTTAGTAAAGACAATCATGAGGTAATTTAGCAGGTGACGTAATCCAAGAAGAATTAACCAATCAACAGAAGATGAAGATTGCTGAAAAATTAGGCTATTCTGAAACGGCGTTTATTACGACAAATGATCAAGCTAGCGACTTTGATTATTGTTTAGAATATTTTACTCCAGTAGAGGAAGTTCCTATTTGTGGTCATGCAACAATTGCGAGTTTTATTGTACTAATGAATCTCGGAAAGATAACAAAAAATCAATATAAAATCAAAACTAAAGCAGGAATATTAACGATTACAATTAATCAAGATACAGTATTTATGGAACAGAATCTTCCCTTATATTTAGATATTCTTTCCTCTAAAGAAATTGGTCGCTGTATCGATAGAAAAGCACTAGATAAGAATTATCCTATTCAAATCGTATCAACCGGCTTAAAAGATATCTTAGTACCAATTAATCATTTAGAAAATCTTAAGTCATTAAAACCAAACTTTGGGGTGATGAAAGAAATCAGTAAAAAACATCAAGTAATTGGTATGCATGCATTTACCTTAACACCAAGCGAAGAAGTAACCGCAGTTTGTCGTAATTTCGCTCCTCTTTATGGAATAAATGAAGAATCGGCAACCGGAACTTCTAATTGTGCCTTAGCTTGTTATCTTTTTCACTATGGCATAAAGCAACAACAATATATCTTTGAACAAGGTTACGAACTAAATAATCCTTCTAGAATTATTGTCAATATAGAAAATGATGAAACAGAAATTACTGGAGTTAGAGTAGGGGGAAATGGCTATTTAGTAGAGACGATTGAAATATCCAAGGAAAGTTTAAATAGAAAAAATTAAAGGAGGAGAAAAGGATGATTTTATCACCAGAAAAAATAAGTAATTTTCAACTATATGGTTACCATATAACCGAAGTCAATAATCTAAAATTAATAAAAAAGGAAGGACTTGTACCTAAATGTGGTAAACGAAGTAGAGAAATTGGAGACTATCGAAAAATAATATACTTTTTTCCGGCACTGATACTAGTGGACAATTGGCGAAAAGTTCTTTATAAAGATATTAATTCTGCCAATTTAGCTCTTTTACGTTTCAATTTAGATAATGTGGATATCACAATCACTGATAAAGATTCTTGGGATTTATTTGGTGGTTGGTATACAAAGGATCCCATTTCTCCAGAGAAAATCAAAATTTTAAAACGCCTAGATCAATACGGAAACCCTTTTCCTTTAGAAGAATTGTACCAACAACCAAAGGAAAGATTAATATGGGAACCCATTTCTTCCGTCGGAGAAAAGGAAAACATGGTATTAGAAAAAACTATCCACAAGAGATAGTTTTTGTTAAAACTAGAGCAGTAACTCGAGGTTATTATCAATCTGGTGTTCATAGCGGGAATCGAACCCACGACCTTTTCCTTCGGAGGGAAACACTCTATCCTACTGAGCTATATGAACATACTACTACTATAATATAGATTAAAGAAAAGTTCAATGAATTTTAAAAGAAATTTTCCAAAAAAATGTACATAGTTAAGATAAAATGGGTTATAATAACCTAAAATAGGGTATACAAATTTTTCCCTCTTGCCAAAATGACTTGGGGGGGGGGTATACTTAGTATATAAAAGAATACAAGGAGCCGTAGTATGAGAAAAAGTTTAAGAAAAAGAGGATTTACATTAATCGAATTATTAGTGGTTATTATCTTAATCGGAGTATTAATGGCAATTGCCTTACCTGCAGTTAGAAATTTAACCTATGGAAATAGTGAAAAGAAATATCAGACATTAGAAAAGTTAGCTTATGAAGCAAGTAAGTTATATGTAAAGAACTACCGAGGAGAAATGACCAATGCGAGTAGTGATTGTTTCAATGTGCCTTATGATACTTTATTAAATGAAGGGTTAATTGAAGAAGAAGATATTAACTGTACAGGAAATATTATTATTGATAATACAAGTGGTAAAGGAAATGAATACCAAGCTTACTTAACTTGTAAAGATAAGAAGGGAAAAGTTGTTCATGAAGCAGAAGGAGGGCTTCCTCTATATTGTAAGGGCTTTAGTGGAAACTTTGTAGTGAACTATGAATTATATGAAGATACTACACATACCAAGAATTATAATGAAGGGGATTGGACAAGATATGTTTATGGAACCTATAGTAGTAGTAATCCTTATAATATCGATATTGATAGGTATGAGTATACGAAAGATCTTTTAAACTGGGTAGAGTTAAATCCGAATAATCAAGAATATGAAAACTATAATGGAAATATCTATGTTAGAGCGATTGATCAAGCGAATAATGTGAGTAATATGAATAATCATATTGTAAGAGCAGACTCTAAGGGACCTAGTTACAGTTTAACGAGTGATGAACATTCCCTTATTAATGGTAATCAAATAGAAGTAGGAATAAGCGATGTAGTAGATAGTGGAATTGGTGTAGATAAATCAGATGCAATTTATTCCTTTGATGGAGGAGTAACCTGGGTAAGAGATACAAGCAAAATCTATGCGATAAGTACGAATGCAGAAATTCAAGTAAAAGATAAACTGGGAAATATCACCGCTAATCCAATAGAAACCATATATGCTTGTAGTAGTGGAGATGGAGATGCGACTGCAAATCAAATACTAAGCGGGAGAACAGCTTGGGTAAAGGGTCAGAAAGTAACAGGAACGATGCCTAATCGAGGAGCAGTAACGCAGACCTTAAATGCCGGAGGAAGTTATACGATTCCAGCCGGATATCATAATGGAAGTGGAAAGATTACCGCAGCTTCACTTTCTAGCCAAACTTCAGGTACGGCAACTGCCGCCCAAATCTTATCAGGTAAGACTGCATGGGTAAATGGAAAAAAGATAACGGGAACGATGGCTAATCGAGGTAATTTAAATTGGAAGCCAAGTAATGGAACAACTTACACTGTTCCAGCTGGTTATTATAGTGGAGGAACCTTAGATAGTCGAGATGCTTATAACAATGGATATAATGCGGGTTATACAGAAGGCATTAATGCCAATACTGGAAAGTACACATTAATTGATTTAGGAATCGGATCATCATTTGATGTAAAAAGTGTATATGCCAATTATTCTAGTTTAACTAATGATAACTTTATCGTAAAAGTAGAAAATATTTCAGTTAGTGGTTCAACAACAAATAATGATAATGACAATTCATCTTATAGCGGCTCTTTTAGTGTTACGCCAACAATTTCTTATAATTCTTCTACAGGTATTTTAACTTTAGGCAATCTAAGCAGAAGAAGGTCTTATAAAACGTGGGGAAATACAGGAACCATTATCACAGCTACTGCTACAGTTAGAGTTTATTTAAAATATTAATTTTATTATCCGTCTCCTAACAGTAATACTATAGTAGAATCTTGTGGAGCTCGTTCTCCAGCTTCAGGAGATTGATGAACAACATACTCACCAGTACCAACATATTCTATTTGGAAATTGGTGAGTTCTTTTTTTGCGTCTTTTACCGTTTTACCTACAACGTTAGGTACTTCATAGTATACTTTATCTTCCCAAGTATAGTCCTTAATTAATTGACCTTCTTGCTTAGGAATATCCAACGCTTCAATAATATCTAGTAAAATCCGTCTAGCGATTGGAGTTGTCGTATAACTAGAAAGTAAAGCTGTATTTTTAGGGTTATCGATTGCGATATATAAAACTGCCTGTGGATCATTGGAAGGAACGACTGCCATGAAACTCATAATATAATTGTTGACTAGGTATCTACCATTTTCTACTTTTTGCGCAGTTCCTGTTTTTCCCCCAACTCGGTAGCCATCAATATAAGCAGCTTTTCCACCACCTAAAGCAACTACGGTTTCAAGAGCGTAACGCATTTTACTAGAAGTTTCTTCACTGATCGTTTTTCGTACTAACTTAGGTTCATTAGTCTGAATGACCGAATTCGTTTCCGGCTCCATAAAACTCTTTACAATATATGGTTGATACAAATTACCACCATTCACAATCGAAGACACCGCAGTCACTTGTTGAATAGGGGTAACAGATACGCCTTGACCAAAGGCAGTGGTTGAAAGTTCCAAATCTCCCACTTGATCGAGAGGAAAGATAATTCCTTCACCCTCACCATTCAAATCAATTCCGGTCTTTTCGCCAAATCCAAACAAGTCGAGGTAAGAGAATAATCTTTCTTTCCCCAACATCTGTCCTAATTTAACAAAACCGGGGTTACAAGAATTTTGAAGTACCTGTAAGTAAGTTTGATCGCCATGACCACCTGCTTTCCAACAACCAATTCTAGCTCCACTCACAATAACACTTCCTGAATCATAAAAGTGATCGTTTTCCATATCGATTAAATTTTCTTCTAATGCTGCCGCAAAAGTTGAAATTTTAAACGTAGAACCAGGTTCGTAGGATGCCCAGATTGGTAAATTTCGACTAAGCGTTTCCATATCGTAATCTAAATAACTATTCGGATCATAGTTCGGCCTAGAACTCATCCCTAGTATTTCTCCAGTATTTGGATCCATGACAATCGCTAGAGCCATATCTGGGTTAAACGCCTTTACAGCATTATCTAACTCTCGTTCTAGAGACATTTGAATATTATAGTCAATAGTTAATTGAATATTCATTCCATCCGTTGGCTCTAAATAAACATCAGATAAATTTAACTTATTTCCTTTCGCATCAGAAAAATACTTAATCGCACCAGCTTCGCCTGTTAAGTATTCATCATATTCTAATTCTAGTCCGGATAACCCCTGATTATCAATCCCAACATAACCGAGAACATGGGAGAGGGTAGTTCCATATGGGTAATACCGTTTCGATTCCTTGACCAAATAAACCCCAGGTAGTTCTAATTCATTAATCTGATCCGCAATCTCATAAGATAGTCTTCTTCCTTCTGGATGTACTCGTTCAATTGAGGTTTCTTTTTTGACATGTTTATCCATTTCTTCTTTAGTGACACCTAAAATATCCGCTAATTTTTGACTAGTATCATCCTTATCTTTGATTTGATTAGGAATTAATACAAGCGATGTTGTCGTTAAATTATCGGCTAATACTACGCCATTTCGATCAAGAATTAAGCCACGGTTTGCTTCAATTGGTAAATCTCTACTCCATAAATCGCTCGCTAAACTAGATAGTTTTTGATAATCAAACACCTGAATATAAAAGACACGTAACACAATAAAAATAAATAATAAAATAATAATTAAAAAAGTAACTTTGATTCTAGAATCTATTTTTTTGACAAACATAAACCTCACCAATACAGTTTATGTAACTTTTCATTGGAAAAGAAGTAAAAAGTATTGCTATTTCTTTTAGAGTGTGTTATTCTGAAAATGTAATTGTACTATTACAAGTAGTACAATCATTAAATGGAATAGAGAGAAATATAAGGAGGTATTGATTTATCATCGCTAGAAAAAAATACAATGCTCTCTTGTAACTAGCGATATAGATCATTTGATGACATATGATCGAAATAAAAGGAGTATCGAAAAGATACGACAAAGAAGATGTACTTCAAAACTTAAATTGTACGATCAAGGAAAACTGTATCTACGGTTTGGTCGGAGCTAACGGAAGTGGAAAGAGTACATTACTACGGCTAATCAACGGTATTTTAATCCCGGATAAAGGAAGTATCAAAATCGGAAAAGAAAAAACATTCGACAACGAGAAAATTAAACAGAATATGGTGTTTATTCCTGATGACTTATACTTTTATCCCTCTTATACATTACTAGATATGGCAAAGTTCTACCAAGCGATGTATAAAAAGTTCGATATGGAATACTTAAAAAAATTAGCCAATCATCTTCATCTAGCGACGAATCAAAAATTAAGTAGTTTCTCAAAAGGAATGAAAAGACAATGTGCATTGATTTTAGCACTATCAACTAGAAGTAAATATATGTTTTTTGATGAAACTTTTGACGGAATTGACCCAGTAATCAGAAATTTCTTTAAAAAGGCAATTGCGAAACAAATGGAAGAGGATAAAACAACAATTATCATGACCAGTCATAACTTACGAGAGTTAGAAGATATCTGTGATAACTTAGGCCTTCTCTATGATGGAGGAATTCTCTTTGAAAGTGATATTGATTCGATTAAAACTAATATGTTTAAAGTACAAATTTCTCTTAAAGAGGATTTTGACAAAGAAGATTTTAAAGACCTCGAAGTATTAAGTTTCAAAAAAGTAGGTAGTATTGCGACATTAATTATTAAAGACGAAAAACAAGAAAGTAGGGATATATTAGAAAAGATGAATCCCATTATCTTGGACTATTTACCTCTGACATTAGAGGAAGTATTTATCTATGAAATGGAGGCGTTAGGTTATGCGTTTGAAGAGTTACTTTAATAAAAAGTATGCCTTTCAAAATATCAAAAAATCCAAAGGAGTACTTGCTTTCTTTTTAGGGATTGTTCCCTTATTTAGTACCTTATATTTGTTTAGTGTATTAACAAGTAGTACAGATCCTTTAGATCTAACTGCAGTATCTTTCTCGACCATTATTGGAGCATATATTATTCCACTTGTAGTATCTCTTTGTTTATTTGGTTATATATTTAAAAAGAAAAGTGTCGACTTTACCTGCTCAATGCCGATATCTAGAAAGACAATTTTTATTACGAATACGGTTACAGGTATTCTTTTATTAGTAGGAATGCTATTGATTAATGCCTTGTTCATCGAATTAGTAGGACTAGTGACTTCTAGTATCATTCCATTTACAATGATATTAGATTATTTACTAGTATGGATCATCACTTACATTTTTGTCTTTATTCTGTTCAATGTAGGAATTTCTTTCGCTGGAAATAGTATCACTGCTTTGATCATTTCATTAATTCTATTTTTTGTAGCCCCATATCTTGTAGAATATACAACTGGGAATAATACTTTATCGCCGGTTGATTATTACACCGAAAACACACTCCAAATAGAATGTAAAGACGATGCTTGCTTACCAGAAAATTATGAATGTTATGGGGATATTACTTGCCTACAAGATGCACAAAATCATCGTTATAATGTCTATAACACACAAATTATTCATCCTACAAATTATCCTCTCCCTTATAATATGATTAAAAATGTAATTACTTACCCTCATAAGTTGGTTTTATATAACCCAATTTCATTGATAAAAATGGCAATCGGAATCATCGTTGGTTTTATTATTGGCTATATTTTATTTCTTCATCGTAAGATGGAGAACAATGAAACTTCATTCAAAAGTGAAAAATTACATGTTTTAGTTAAAGGCTTATTAATCACCCCAGTATTATTCTTAATTTATCGTGCTTTTCGTGAACACGTAGATATGTTGGCGGTTCTTATATTTGTCATTATCCTCATTGGCTATTATTATTTGTATGACTTAGTGACAAGAAAAAGCATCGGCAATTTTCTCCGTACTTCTAGAAATTTAGTTTGTACCGTTGCCGTGGTATTCGTAATTGCTTTCTTAATTGACGAAGTGAAAAATGAAGAAATATTCCTATTAGAAAGTGACAAAATTGACTATATTGAATTTAAAGATATGGATCTATCGATGAGCGCAAGTCAATACCCTAAAATTAATGATCAAGAATTAATCAATGAGATAGTAAAGCAAACAATAACAAATTATCCGGATTATGGTAGTGATTCTTCTAGAATAGGAATTGTAGTAAAAATGGATAGTGGGAAAGAAATTGAATACACCATGGTGGTTCCTGATGCGATATATAATGATTTGGTAGAGAAAATTAAAAATAGTAAAGATTATGCTCAATTTAAAGATTTAGAACAAAAACATTTATTTGCTTATCGTTTTGGTAATATAAGACATCCTCGTAAAGCAGATGATAAGATAAAGAAAATAATGCAAGAAGCATTCGACAATGCGATTAACCATCAATTAAATGAAGCTAGTAAATATAGTACCATTACTTTCTTCTATTACTATGATCAAGGAAATGTTTATATGTATCAACTACCAAGTAATGCAAGCCCTGAATTGGAAGCACTTTTAGAAGAAGAAATAACTGCCAAAAACAAAAAAATAGCAAAAAATCTAGATAAAAAAGAATTCACAGATACAACCCCATATTTGAACAGTTCTGGAAGTTTTCTACCAGAAGACAGCCAGTACCTAGTTAATACCATGCAAGATGAGATTAAGTCATTTATTCGAAAGTATAGTGATGATAAATTTGATACTGCGAAAGACTATATTGTGTTTGATTACTATACAGGAGCAGAGAATGCTTTCACCACAAATCGAGTTTCAGAGTTCCTTGCACTATTAGAAGAAAAAAGAGAATTTTTAAAAGGAGACAAGGATTACGAAGAATGGTTAAAACAAAATCAGATTATTTTAGAAGACACAAGCGAAGTAGAGGCAGAAACCAATGTTGTTGATTAATTTAGATTATCAAACAAGAGTTCCCATCTATGAACAAATTGTTCGCGAAATCGAACGTTATGTAGCGTTAGGAATATTGAAACCAAAAGATCAAATTCCTTCGATTCGAGAACTAGCTGGACAGTTAGGAATCAACCCTAATACAGTAAAAAAAGCTTACGATCTATTAGAAAGTAAGCAAGTCATTACGACGATTTCAACGAAAGGAACATTTATCCGAGAAGTCATATCTAATGTAATCGAGGAAAAGAAAAATTCACTTTTAGAAGAAATAACCGAAAGATTCCAAGAATTAGAAAAGTTAGGAATGACGGAAGAAGAAATCATTCGTAGAATAAAAAAATCGTGAGATAATTTTTCACGATTTTTTTTACAAATATGTTGAAAATATAATAATTTTACTTACTTATCTGCCAAATATTTTTGAAGATTGTCCTTCAAATTACGTGATAGTAGACTCAAGTATTAGTTTTATTGCACGCTATTTAGAAGTATTTTGGTGCCATGCAATACCTTCACTGATAAAGTCTTTATCCTCCAATGAGTTATATGAATAAGTATTTCTACCAACAGCATATTTTCTTAACCCTTCAGCAACCTTTGAATTAGTTTCTTTTTGAATCATTTCTTCTATTTGCTCTTGAGATAATGGAGGAATAACAATTTCCTGAGGATAGGGATCACCGCCTATAGGAATCATATCACTCAATCCATGCTCTTGATTTAGAGGAATAGTAGCACTGTATTTAATTCCTGTTTCTTTATCTTCTACTAGTTTTCTTGCTGTATCTAGCTTTTCTCTAAGATATAGTTCACTGAGAACATACATGTCCCGAAACTGTCCAAAATCAAAAGCTTGTCTTGGAATATAAAGCACAGAGTCTATAGGTACATGTTCAAAATCATTGTCTAATAATGCACTCGGAAACCATTTCATTTCTTTTCTTACACTTATGCCATCACTTGAAAAAATTTCTCTGCTAGCACTAGTTCTATTATTGCATCTATTGGGACTACACTCTTTATTATCTACTCGAGAACTATTTTCTATTAAAGTAACAGAACCAGTTGATTTATCCATAGTTGCGACATTTTCTAAGACGAATTTCTCTTTGGCATATTGCCCATCTATGCTCATTTTATCATCCTCTTTGCAGCTAATATATATAAGGACTTCCGGTTTAGGACTCGAAATACTTACTGACCATTTCTTTCCCTCTGTTGGTTTCTGATAATCAAAGGAAATTTTTCCTTCTTCTTCATGGACACTTAAAAATTTTGCATCTCCAATATGCGAATACATTTCGAGAAGCATATTGTAAATTGAGTAATAGATATGATATACTGCTTTTTCATAGGCAGGATTTTCTTTGAAGTTTGGATCAATTCCTAAATTAGATATTTTTTCATTGAAGTTTTCTATTAATTCTAGGCCATTATAATACATTTTATAACCTCCTCGTATATTAATCGTAGACTAAAATTTAACTATTTTACTTCGTTCGTTTTTAGCCACTTCCTTTCTATTGAAAGCTACTTCTGTTCCATATTTGATGAATCATTGGGAAACCGAGCTTTATATTTTCATTATAATCATTTTCGTTTTTCTTGTCTACATTTTCTTTTGCTTTGACAGCAAAGACTTTACTTCGCTAAACTATAAACTTGATTTAGTTATTTAGTTTGGATGTGGGTCAATGAATTTATGTGAAACACTAGCGATAAATTTTAAATATTTTTGGAAAAAGTATAACTTATCGCAAGAGAAATTTGCAGAAATATTGGGTACAACTTTATCTTATTTAAATCAAATAGAAAATAATAAAGTGGAGGTGAAGTCATCTACTATTGATAAGTTTATTCAAAATATAAATCGCTATGATAAAAAAAGCGCATCTTCAATCCGAGGATTTAGTAAAATTTAATAAAGATCATACTACGAATTTTACAAGAATTGCTGGAAGAAAAAGAATTAAACAGGTAATTTCTTTTGAACCACCTGTTTATTTTTCTGCTTAATAACGCCTAGAAATATTTAAAAGTATTCCAATACTAATCAAACTAATCAATAAGCTACTGCCTCCATAAGATAAGAAGGGGAGAGTAACACCAGTAACGGGAATTAACCCGATAACGACCATCAGATTCATTACCGTTTGAATCATGATTTGAAATACCATTCCAAAAGCCAAATATTTCCCAAACGTATTTTCTGTCTTTAACGCAATATCGATACCTCGCCATAAGACAACCAGAAATAATCCAGCTACGATGATGACGCCTAAAACACCAAATTCTTCACTAATAATAGAAAAAATAAAGTCCGTTTGGGGTTCCGGTAAGTAGAATTGTTTCTGTCTAGAGTTAAGAAAACCTTGCCCCAACAATCCACCAGGTCCTATCGCATATAGGCTTTGAATAATCTGAAATCCAGTTCCTAAAGGATCACTCCACGGATCTAAAAACGAAGTAATTCGATCCATTCGATAAGGCGCAATCGCAATTAAAACAACTATCCCAACAACACCAACCGCACCAAGTCCCAAAAAGAATTTCATATTGACTCCAGCGACAAACAACATAGCTAAGATACTAACGACGATAATCATTCCGGTTCCGAAGTCTGGCTGTAGCATAATAAGACCAAATACCAGAAACAACACAAGAAGAATAGGGATGACTCCCTTCTTAAAATCCCGCAAATATTTCTGGTTATCCGCAAGATATTTAGCGGTAAAGATAATCAGTCCAAGTTTCGCAAATTCACTAGGTTGTATCCCAAACGATCCAATCCCAAACCAACTCTGACTACCATTTCTCACACTCCCAATTCCAGGAATTAGGACAAGCACTAATAGAAAAAGACAAACCAGTAAGATTGGATTTGTCTTTTTATAATAGAGTGTATAATCAATTTTTGATACTGTAATCAGTAGAAAGATGCCTATTCCGATAAATAATGCTTGTTGTTTCACATATTTAAAGCTATCGTGAAACTTATATTCTGCCCAGATAGAAGAAGCAGAATAGATCATTATAAGTCCAAATAATATTAAAAGTAATACAGCGATAAAAAGAACAAAATCAAAATGTTTTTTCTTCATTTTATCACGAATCTCCTTTATTTATAACCAAACACCGAAGAATATTCCTCCCATAGCGAGAATTAATCCGACTACCCAGAATAATTTGACGATATCTCTTTCTTCCCAACCAAGTTTTTCAAAGTGGTGATGAAGGGGAGCCATCAAGAATAACTTTTTCTTAAATACGGTAATCCAAAATACTTGTAGGATATCAGCTAATGTCTCAGCGATAAATACGCCAGCTACAACCGCTAAAGTAAGTTCTCGATGAGTTAAAATGGCGATTGCCCCCATAACGCCACCTAACGCCAAGCTTCCGGTATCTCCCATGAATATTTTAGCAGGATGAGTATTATAAACTAGAAATCCTAGTAGAGCGCCAGTCAAGATAAAAGTAAAAATTCCCATATCTTCAAAACCAACTACCATACTAATTAAACTGAAAGCAATAAAGGCAATTGCCGATAAGCCGCCCGCCAGTCCGTCTAAACCATCCGTCAGATTGACAGCATTAGAAGCACCGACCAAGATGAAAAGAATAAACAAACCATATACCCAACCCATTTCGATATGAATACCTAAAGTAGAAACCACCAGAGCGGTTTGACCACCATTCTTCATATACATATAAAAGAAGATTAAGGCAATAATAATCTGAGCAACCAGTTTTTGAAACTCTGTCAGTCCTTCATTCCCTTTTTTCTTGATACTCAAGTAGTCATCTAGAAAACCGATAATCGCATAACCAATAAAGACGACTAATACAATACCCAAATTAGAAGTATAGCTCATCCGATCTGTTGCCAGCAAAAATAAAGTAGCGAGGAGTGTCGGAATGATAAAGACAAAGCCACCCATCGTCGGCGTACCTTCTTTTTTACGATGGTTCTCTCCGACAAAAACACTAATTCGTTGTCCTACTTTCCATCGCTTCAAAGCGGGTACTAAGAATAAACCAAGAATTACAGCACCCAAAAAACCAATCATGATCGCGAACATGGATTTGGTTAACATTAACATAGTATCACTCCTATTTCTGATAATTAATTATACTACATAAACAAAATAATCGTTTTTGAATATTAAAAAATTATACAAAATTTTACACTCCATGAGCTCCTATTTCAGTATATGATAGATTCTAGCGTTTATACGTTAGAGTTTAATTCCTGTTGAAACCTATAGGATGAATGAAAAAGACAAGTAAAGTGGAGAAGAATATGGTATAATCAAACAAGAAGGGATGAGACAAATGAAGAAAAAAGTACTAATTATCGGTGGGGGAGTTGCTGGTTTAACCGCAGCGATAACTTTAAGAAAAAATAATCATGAAGTTTGGGTTTTAGAAAGAAATGATCGTCCGTTAAAAAAACTTCTATTAACAGGAAACGGTAAATGCAATTATTGGAATCAAGATCAGGCAATTACTCACTATCATTCAACTACGGAAGAACTACTTCCTGAGTTAATTACTAGTACTAGACAGCAAGCGGTACTTGATTTTTTTGACTCTATTGGTATTATACCCCGAATAAAGAATGGTTATTACTACCCTTTTTCTAATCAAGCATCTAGTATGGTAGAGTCTCTTTACTTAAGCGCTGTCGATCAGGGAGTAAACATGTTAACGAATTTATTCGTAGAAGATGTGATCGTTCAAGATAATCAATTTATTGTCAATCCAATGAAGGAAAAGATAACAGGAGATAGTTTAATTGTCGCAACAGGCTCTATGGCGTATCCAAAAACCGGATCAGATGGAATGGGTTACAAAATAGCGAAGTCTTTTGGTCATCATATCGTTCCGGTAATGCCTGCGTTAGTGCAATTAAAAATGAAAGAAAGCGATTTAAAAGATTGGAAAGGAATCCGTTGTGAAGCACGACTTGAATCTTTGGTAAACGGAAAAGTAATTCAAGAAGAAAGTGGAGAATTACAATTAACGGAATACGGAATTAGTGGGATATGTACTTTAAATATCAGTAGTAAACTAGCACGAAGTTTAGCAGCTAGAGATAAAGTTGAAGTGGCGATTCATTTTCTTCCTTGGCTTTCCACCAAACAAGAAGTAGAAACATATTTAGAAAACCGAGCTTGTCTTTTTCCGAGCCGAACATTAGAAGAATTACTAGAGACGATATTACCTTATAAGTTAGTTCACGTTTTATTTAATCATTATAAAGTGGATTTCAAAAAGAAATGGCACACTCTTACTCAACAAGAAAAGGATACGGTTAGTCGTTTCTTGTTTTGTCACGTAGTGGAAATAGTAGGTACTAACTCTTTTGATCAATCCCAAGTGTGTAGTGGTGGAGTACCTTTAACGGAAGTCCATCTTGAAACACTAGAATCTAAGTACCAAAAAAACTTGTATTTTGCTGGAGAAGTCCTCGATGTAAATGGGGACTGTGGGGGCTATAATTTAGGATTTGCCTTTTTATCTGGAATACTAGCAGGAAAGAAAGTAGGAAATGATCAATGATTAGAATAAGAGAGATAAAAGTACCACTACAAGAAGAGGAAATGTCGGGAATAAAAAAACAGCTACAAAAGAAGTATCGACTTACGGATAAAGATATTCAAAGAGTTTCTATCGTAAAAAAATCATTAGATGCGCGGGATAAAAGCAATCTACATTATGTGTACGAAGTAGATGTTGAAGCGGTAAAGGAGAAAAGTATTCTTCATCAATATTCATCCAATCAACTTTTTCGTAGTCCCGATAAGAAGTATCAGTTTCCGTCATCTGGAAATAAGAAGTTAAAGACACGCCCTATTATCGTGGGAAGTGGACCAGCTGGTTTATTTGCCGCCTATTTATTAGCCGAATATCATTACTCGCCACTGATTATCGAACGAGGCGATCCAATCGAAAAAAGGGTAGAGGTAGTAGAAAAATTTTGGGAAGAAGGTATCCTCGATCCAGAGTCTAACGTTCAATTCGGCGAAGGTGGAGCAGGAACTTTCTCAGATGGAAAACTGAATACCTTAGTAAAAGATAAAATGGGACGAGGCCAAAAAGTATTTGAAATTCTCGTATCTTGTGGCGCTCCATCAGAAATTTTATATGAAAAAAATCCTCATATCGGAACAGATTTATTGCGTACAGTAATGACAAATATGCGAAATAAAATTATCGCTATGGGTGGTGAAATCCAGTATCGATCTAAATTGACCGATATCGTTGTTTCAAGTCATGTCCTTCAGGCAATCGAAGTGAATCACCAAACAATAATTCCTTGTAGTCACTTAATTTTAGCGACCGGACACAGTGCTAGAGATACGTTCCAGATGTTACATAATCATCAACTAGAAATGGAAGCAAAACCATTTGCGATCGGTTTACGAGTACAACATCCTCAAAAAATGATCGACTTAGCGCAATATGGAACTCCAGCCGTTTCTCTTCCTCCAGCCAATTATAAATTAACCGCAACAACGTCAAAAAACCGTAGTGTCTATACATTTTGTATGTGTCCTGGTGGTTATGTCGTCAATGCTTCTAGTGAAGATAAACGTTTAGTGGTAAACGGAATGAGTAATCATAAAAGAGATACTGAAAACGCCAACAGTGCTGTAGTCACTAGTATTAGTCCCGATGATTTTGGTCATGATCCATTAGCTGGTATCGAATTTCAAAGACGGTTAGAAGAAAAAGCCTACCAATTAGGAAACGGAAAGATTCCGATTCAATTATGGAAAGATTATTTAGAAAATCAAGAGACCAAAGAACTAGGAACCATTACTCCAGTCATGAAAGGAAAATATCAGTTTGCAAATTTGAATTTACTCTTTCCAGAAATTATTAATGAAGCACTAAAGGAAGGGATAACTGCTTTTGATCACAAAATAAAAGGATTTGCTTGCCGTGACATGATTCTAGCGGGAATTGAAAGTAGAACTTCTTCTCCGGTAAGAATAAATCGTGATAGTTTAACGGGAAATTCTTCAATAGAAGGTATCTATCCTTGTGGAGAAGGAGCAGGGTATGCCGGTGGGATCACAACAGCTTCAATGGATGGTATTTATATCGCAGAATGTCTGGCCACTACCTATGCACCAATTGAGTAATCCATTTTACTATTTTTAGCTTCACAATCATCAATAACATAAACAAAAAGCATTAGCTCGAAATAAGCCAATGCTTTTAAGATACTAATTTTTTCTGTTTTACTTCTTCACTTTGTAAGTAATCATGATCTAAATGTAATTGATTCATAGCGATTCTATCGATTTCTTGGTTAGTAGTGAAATCCGTATGAAGAAAGTATTCACGCCATTTGTTGTACCAAAGGAGAACATTGCTATCTTCATCAGTAAGAGCGACTTTATTTTGAAGAGTTTCTTGATCGTAAACACTATCATCTAAAATACTAAATTCTCCAGTTACACGATCTTTCACCTGTACAGGAATTCCAAAACGTCTTGCTTCTAACAAACAACGATTAAGGGGAATCCATAATTGATTAATGATTTCAGTTTGTTTAATTTGATCTAGATAACAAGCTTTAATTTTTTCAATTTGCATCTGAGAAATCACAGAGTAGTTACGGTCAACTACCTTATGATTTCTTGTAACTAATTGATCAAAATCTTCATATTTCTTTTTAATGGCTTCTGTTTTCGTTTGAAAATCTTCTTTGCTTTCCTCTCCTAACGGGTCATTAAAATTACGTAATGCTTTCTGTAATCGCTTAGAAGAAGTTTGATAGTCTCCCATCTTTTCACCAATTGCTTTAGAAAAATAATGGGTTAAAAAGAATAAATCAACTTCATCTAACTCACTTATTTTACTTTCTAATTCTTGAACATGATCACGTTCACTCATAGGAATTTCCACCTCATCCAAAATACTATAGAACTGCCAACTACGTTCAGGAATAAATAAATCTAGTGGTAAGTTTTGTTTACGACATAAAGCTAGTTGATTAAATGCTGAATCACTTAACGTTTCAAGATAATTTTTCCAGTTTAATACCCAAGCATTAAGATCAATATTAGAATAACGGTTTTGTACCTCATGGATAATCGCATCTTTTTCTTTACTTTCCGATAGATTACTTGCTTTCATTTGTTCTAATTGAAAAAATAGTTCTAATTCACTTACTTCCCGTAAACGGGAGTAGCCATCATCGTTAGTTCTTCTCATGGTTAGTTACTACACCTCTTTCTTAATTTTTATTCATGATAAATTTATAAATGTCGATATAAATAATTGTTTGATTTGATACTCTGAAAAATAAAAAAGTACACTAAAAAAAGGGTACTTCTCAATATAATATTAACACATAAATTTAACTAACATTATCATAATAACACAATAATTCTCTTTATGTCAAGTCTTAAGATGAATTTTTCAGGATAAAAACATGAAAAAATTATCAAAAACATATTGACATCTTTTAATTACAAGAGCTTTTGAAATAAAGATTCATAAAATTATCACTATTTTAGATGAAATAATTGTAAAATATCTGTAAAATATTGTTAGGTGTTTTATAGATGAAAAAAAGAAAAGAAACAAAATCTGAAATAGTCGAAAAAATATTAACAAAATATGAGATCAATTTAGATGAGCTTAATTACGATGCTTTAAAACAGTTTAAGGAAAAAGTTAAAGCCTTATCCGATACTAGACAAAAAGGAAAAGTAAAATATAAAATATGGGATATTGTAGTTGTATCATTTCTTGCTATTCTTGGTAATTGTAATGATTGGGAAGAAATCAGAGAGTTCGCCATTGCCAAAAAAGACTGGTTAAAAAAATTTTTAATGTTAACTGGAGGAATTCCCTCTGCCATAACCTATAAGAGAATTTTTTCTATTATTAAATCTGAAGAATTAGAAAATATTTGCGTTTTATTTGCGCAAGATGTTTTAAAACTTTTCTCTAGTAAAAGAGATATTATGAATATTGATGGTAAAGTAGATAATGGTAGTAAGCGAAATGAAAATGACATTAGAGATAAAGTAAAATCATTAAATGCTCTAAATGTTTACTCTAATAACTTAGGATTATGTGTAGCGAGTGAAAAAATTGAAGATAAAACAAATGAAATCCCTACCATTTCTAAAATTTTAGAGCGAATAAACGTGAAAGGAAATATTATTACTTGGGATGCCTTAAATACACAAAAAAGTAATGTTGAAAAAGTTATCAACCTAAAAGGTGATTATGTAGTTCCCATTAAATTAAACCAAGAAAATTTCTATAATGATTTAGTGCTATATTTTAACGATAAACAACTAGAAATAATTAAAGCTAATGGGACAGGCAATTCATATATTAAGAATATAGAAAAATCTCATTCTTCTATTATCACTTATGAATATTTTCAAACTGAAGATATTTCTTGGTATTATGATCTTAAAAATTGGAAAGGAGTTAAATCATTTGGCGTAGTAAAAAAGACTACTGAAAAAAATAAAAACAAAACAGTTGAATTTCGATATTATATATCAAGTTTATATATTGATATAGAAACCTTTTCCAACGCAATAAGACAACATTGGAGCGTTGAAAACAAATTACATTGGCATTTAGATTTTACTTTCAAACAAGATGATAATTCTACCATGGATAAGAATGCTCTTCTTAATTTACAAATATTAAAAAAATTGAGTTTAGCTTTTCTTAATGATGTAAAGAGAATTTATAACCGAAGTTTAAGATTAATAAGATTTAAATTGTCTTTATCCTATGAAACTGAAATCCTTAGATTCTTTAATATTCTTGCTCATTAAATTTTCAAACAAAAAAGTAGTTAAAATCCGTTAATTATATAGCTATTTCAACTACTCTAATTTTTTTCATGTTTTTATCCTGTGAATTTTTTAGTATCCATTCAATAAAATAATTAATTTTATTCACGATAAGACCTTTTGAACAGGGAAAAAACGACAAATGAAGGAGAGTATGCTATATTTTTCGTATAAATTTGATTATTGTAAATATATGAATGGAAAACGGAGAATGATTTTATGGAAGAAGAGATAAAAAAATTGCCTAAACAAAAAATAGTAGTATAGATGAAGATGCTTTAAGATATTTTACGAATTATTTTTATGTTGCTGTAAATGATAAAATGATTCCTGAACAGTTAGGCTTACAAGAATTAATGGATAATACTTTTTGCTATGCGCATAAAATTGAATTCTATGACGAAAATCATAGAATTTATCAAGAAAATGGTAGCGATGTTAAGGGATTTAGAGATCCAGAGACAAAAACTATTTTTATCAGAAATAATCTGGAAGAACCGTTAAGAGAAATTACGGTTTATCATGAACTTCATCATGCGATACAAACAAATCCTGAAAATGATGAGGTAGGAATTAATCAGGAAAGTAATATTGGTCGATTAATCATGGAAGCCCAAACGCGATATTTCGCTGAAAAAATTTATCAAGAAATATATGAAATACAGTTTGAACCAAGACGAATTCCTTCTGAAACATTAAGAATGCTAGGAGATGGGATAGTCGTTTCTAATTTACACAATTATGAACTCTATGACAATTTACTTAGCAAATTAGTGATCATTTTAAATGTATCTAAGGATTATTTTGTATCTATCAATTATCTATATAAAAATAATGAAGGACTTAAATATTTAGAAGAAAGATATAATGAAATAAAAAAATAAACATGGACTACCTTATTCTTTTGAAAGATTATTATTTGTCTATGATTATATCTATTGTGTTGATTTATTAGCGTACAAGAAAAATGCAGCAAAAGAAACGATTTTGAGTGGCAAAGAAACAGAAGATATTTATATAATACACCCTAATCTAGGAGCTAAGTTGTCCTTGCAAGCACAAAGAGCATATTTAAATAGATTCGATATTGACTATTTTTAGCACTAGCCCAAAACGGGGAAAATTTTAGAGAGTTTGCGCCATATGTAGTCGATAACGGAAAAAGAGAGATAATTGAACAATATCTAAGAACTTATAACGAACAAACACAAGTTGGTTCTTCTCAAAAAAAGTAGAAGAATTGAATTACCAAAAAAATACGCTTAACCTTCAAAAAAAATAAGATGAAAAATGAAAAGGGAAGCGAAAGTTAGTCTTTGATCTTCATTTTGCCTTTTCTTTGGAGAAACAAGTGAAAAATCGTATCATGAAAATCATATAATTATGGTATAATCAAATATAGGATGTGATATGATGAGAGCAATTGTCAGTGCTGGGGGAACCGGGGGACATATTTATCCCGCATTAGCGATTATTCATAAAATCAAAGAAAAAGAACCGAATAGTGAAATTTTATATATTGGAACAACCGATCGTATGGAACATAAAATTATTCCGGAAGCGGGGATTCCTTATTTTGGAATAAAGCTTTCTGGCTTAGATAGAAAAAGACCATGGCGGAATATCGAAGTGTGGAAGGAATATAAGAAAAGCGTTTCCTTAGTCAAGGAAAAAATAAAGGAATTTAAACCAGATGTTGTCTTAGGCATAGGAGGCTATGTAACAACACCGGTCATTTCTAGTGCCAAAAAACTAGGCTACAAAACTTTCATTCATGAGCAAAATTCTATTCCTGGTGTATCCAATCGTTTTTTATCGCGCTATGCCGATAAAATAGGGGTGTCCTTACCAGAAAGTACGAAGTATTTTCCTAAAAACAAAGTTTTCTTTTCTGGAAATCCTCGTAGCGAAGAAGTATTATCTAGTCGCCCAGTTGATAAGAAAAGTTTAGGTCTAACTGAGAACAAACCACTCGTTCTAATCGTCATGGGTTCTTTAGGTTCAACGACGATGAATCAAAAACTAAAAGAGACCCTTAATTTATTTAAAGATAAACCCTATGAAGTTATTTTTGTGACTGGACAGAATTATTACGAAACCTATAAATCAGTAAAAGTGTCAAATAATGTTAAAATTATGCCATATTTAAATAATATGTTGAGCGTTCTTCATAAAACTGATTTAATAGTATCACGAGCAGGCGCATCGACAATCGCCGAAATAACCGCTTTAGGAATTCCTAGTATTTTGATTCCTAGCCCTTATGTTACACACAATCATCAATTAAAGAATGCACAAGCCTTGGAAAACAAGAAGGCGGCTTTAATCTTGGAAGAAAAAGATTACGATAAACAAAAGTTAGTAGATTTAATCGATGATACCCTTAAAGATAAAAAGAAATACCAAGAATTAAAACAGAATGCACAATCTTTAGCGGTAACAGACAGTGCGACGAAAATCTACCAAGTACTAAGAAAATTAATAGACGACGGAGAATAGACATGGAAGAATTAGCAAAAGAATTAAAAAAAGAAAATTATGGTAAAGTGTTAACGGATGTATCCTTAAAGAACTATACAACGTATAAAGTAGGGGGAATAGCGAGAATTATGGTATTTCCTACTGATACCGATAAATTAGTTCAGTTGATCCGTAAACTACAAGCCCTAGATGTACCTTATATGGTACTAGGAAATGGTTCTAACGTATTATTTAGTGACCGTCCTTATGAGGGAGTAATCATTAAACTGGACGAATTTAACGATATTCGAATTGAAAATAATAAGATCGTGGCAGGAGCTGGAGCTTCCCTAATGAAAGTAGCTTATCAAAGTATTCGAAAATCACTATCTGGCTTAGAATTCGCAACCGGTATTCCAGGAAGTGTAGGGGGAGCTGTCTACATGAATGCCGGTGCGTATAAAAGTGATATGGGATATGTAGTTACCCAAGTAAAAGTACTAACCCCGAAACTTCGAGTGATTCAAATGGTCAATAAGGAACTCAATTTCCATTATCGAACATCCTTCTTTAAAGAACATCCTGGCTATATTTGTCTCGAAGTAACGATGAAATTAAAACCAGGTAATAAAGAAGAAATCGAAGAATTAGTCAAAGAACGGAAAAAAAGACGAATAGAGTCCCAACCATTAGAATATCCTTCCGCAGGAAGTGTCTTCCGTAATCCAGAAGGACAGTTTGCCGGTAAATTAATCGAAGATTTGGGTTATAAAGGATTAATGAAGGGTGGAGCTAAAATTAGTGATAAACACGCTAACTTTATTATCAATTACCAGAATGCTAGTGCCGAGGATATCAAAGATTTAATTGAATTCGTTCAAGAAGAAGTACATGACAAATATAAAATTGATTTAAAAGTAGAACAAGAATTTAAAAATTGGGAATAAGATGGAGAAAAAAATGAAAAAGAAAGAAAAAAAGGGTCAAGGAAAAAAGAATATAGAAAAAAAACCAATCGAAAATCATAAAACGACAAGTTCAACCGGAAAAAGTGAAAAAAAAGTAAAGAAAAAAATAAAACTTAAACTTTTGCCCCTCCTGATAGTGATAATTGCACTCGTTATTCTTGTTCTTCTAGGAAAATATATTAGTTTAATTCCCATCAAAAATATCTACTTAGTCGGGAATCAATTATTATCTGATCAACAACTAATCGAGCTAGCTGGAATCGAAGATTATCCGTCTTTTTTACTGACAAGTTCTAAAAAAATGAAAAAGGGTATCGAAAAAAATCCTTTAATTGCCGATGTTAAAATTCAAAAAGTTTTCTTTGGAAAAGTGACGATTACAGTTAAAGAACACGAAATTTTATTCCGTAAGCAAGATAATGGAAAACTAGTATTGGACGATCAAACAGAAGTCGACGATGGAGATAGTGCTTATTCCGTTCCGCTCTTACTCAATTATGTGCCTAGTAATAAATATGATGCTTTTGTCTCTGGAATGAACAAGTTACAAGCAAGTGTTCGTACCCAAATATCAGAAATCACTTATAATCCTAACGAACAGGACAAAGATCGCTTTCTTTTATATATGACGGATGGAAATTATGTTTATTTAACGTTAACGAAATTTACGCAATTAAATTACTATGAAGATGTCTTAGAAAAAATAGGAGGCCAAAAAGGAATCCTTTATCTAGATTCAGGTAATCATTTTCAGATTATGGAATAAAAAACAAGGAGTACTAGAATGAAAAAGAAATTAGAAATACTATTGATCACTTTATGTACAAGCAGTGCTTTCTTCTTAAATATAGAAGGAATTTATAAGGATCAAATCTCTTCGTCTAATATTTTCACACAAGATTTATTTGTGGTCACCTTCGTTTTCTTCTTATTAGCTGGGTGGTACCATCATCAGTATCGCCAAAAGACAACTAGAAGTGAAACTATCCTAGCGATAATTTTATCCTTCTTCATGATCTTTGGAAAAAGCTATTTATTAATAGATTCATGGGATCTAGTTTTCGGTAATTTACTGTTGTTTACCCTATCTATTTTCATGGCGATAGGTTATTTCTTCCTTTTTAAAAGTATTCTTAGTTTCTTAGCGGTAAAACTAGAAAACTATGCATTAACTCCATTAAAAAAAGTAAAAAATAAATATATTCGTCGCTTTTTAGATTTATTTGAACGTCATCCTTTTCTTACTAGCTTAGTGATTTTACTTCTTTGTTGGTTAATTTATATCATCGCTTTTTATCCGATTATCTTGTCCCCTGACCCTTCGTTTCAAATCAAACAATATTTTAATGAACACACCAAATATATTGATTGGGTCATTCAACGGGATCCTAATGTGAACATGACCACTCATCATCCAGTTATACACACAGCTTTACTTGGAGGTTGTATTCAACTAGGAAGAATGATATTGAATGATAATTTTGGCTTGTTTCTTTATTCCTTACTACAAACTTTAACGTTAGCTAGTGTGTTTGCTTATACGATTAGCTATACAAAAAAAGTAGGAATTCCTAATAAATATCGCTTAATTTTACTCGCTATTTATGCTCTTGTTCCAATGTTTCCGCTTTATGCGATGTCAGGAGTAAAAGATACTTATTATACCGCCTTTATCATCTTATATGTCCTTGTCCTTTTCGATTTAATCCACTTTAAACAAGATAAAAAGATATCTTTAAAATATGCATTATGGTTACTACTTGTCATTACTTTGATTACTTTATTTAGAAATAATGGCCTTTACGTGGTTGTTTTATCCTTACCATTTCTTATTTTTACCAATAAAAAGAGTAGGGGACGCTTAGCTGTTGTGTGTATTCTTTTCTTAGCGATAACGCAAACCTATTCTAAAGTGTTGATTCCTGCTCTTGGGATTAGTGAAGGAAGTATTCGCGAAGTATTATCGCTTCCTTTTCAACAAACAGCCCGTTACGTGAAAGAACACGGTGACGAAATTAAAGAAGAAGAAAAAGAACTATACGATAAAATCTTAGGTTACGATGATTTAGCCGAACGATATGATCCAGAAAAGGCTGACCCTGTAAAGAATATGTACAACAAAAATACAACCAATGAAGAACTATCTCAGTATTTCCACTATTGGCTTCAAGGTCTAATCAAACATCCGGATACTTATATTCAAGCAACGATGAACAACGTATATGGCTATTTCTATCCGAATTCAACCAAGTGGTATGTGTATTATAAATACGATGATAGAATCACTCAAAACGATCTCGTCGACTATCACTACAATAATTTAGGACCTCTTCGTCAAGTTTTATCTTCCTTTGGCGTAAGTTTCCCTTATATTCCTGTTTTAGGATTACTCGCTAATGTTGGATTTAGTAGTTGGTTGATGTTTCTTACGAGCTGTTATTTCATCGATAGGAAAATGAAAAAATATATCATTGTATTAAGTCCTTTACTCGTATCTCTTTTGGTCTGTATCGCATCTCCGGTCAATACATATTTCCGATATGCGATGCCTTATGTATTTGTGATGCCAGCTTTGGTTTTACTCATGTTAAAAGTATGGAAAGAAGGAAAAAATCATGTCTAAAGAAAAAAGAAAAATAGCGGTCTTAATCCCATGTTATAATGAGGCCCAGACAATCGAAAAAGTAATTAAAGATTACAAACAAGTATTACCTGATGCGACGATTTATGTTTACGATAATAATTCTCGTGATGAAACCGCATCAATTGCTCAAAAAGCAGGCGCAGTAGTTCGCCATGAATATCGTCAAGGTAAAGGAAACGTGATTCGAACGATGTTTAGAGAAATCGATGCCGATTGTTATCTAATGATCGATGGTGACGATACTTATCCGGCTGAAAATGCTAAAGAAATGTGTGAGCTAGTATTATCTGGTAAAGCCGATATGGTAATTGGAGACCGCTTATCTTCAACTTACTTTACTGAGAATAAACGTCCCTTCCACAATTTTGGAAATCGCATCGTTCGTTTTTCCATCAATAAACTGTTCCATAATGAAATTAAAGATATCATGACAGGATATCGTGCCTTTAGTTATGAATTTGTTAAAGGATTTCCTGTTTTATCTAAAGGATTTGAAATAGAGACAGAAATGACTATTCATGCGGTAGATAAAAACTTCAAACTAGTAGAAATCCCCGTTAACTATCGTGATCGCCCAGCAGGAAGTGTATCTAAACTAAATACCTATAAAGATGGATTCAAAGTACTAAAGACGATTGCGACACTATTTAAAGAGTACAAGCCTGGTATGTTCTTCGGATTGATTGCTGCCTTGTTTTTACTTGTTTCTTTAATCCTAGGTGTTCCCGTTTTCCTCGAGTACTTTGAAACAGGACTAGTGCCACGATTCCCAAGTTTAATTGTAGCGGGAATTTCCTTAGTCATTGCGCTACTACTTTGGATATCTGGCGTGATCTTAAGTGTGATTGTCAAAAAACATCGACAACTATACGAACTATATTTGAATCAGGTGATGCAAAATGATAAAAAAACAAATTAAGAAACATAAAAAATTAATCGATCAAATTCTAAAATTTGGCGTAGTTGGAGGAGTCGCTTTCTTGATCGACTATGGACTTCTATATGTATTAACCGAATTTGTCGGTATTCACTATTTAATTTCCTCAGTAATTTCATTTACCGTATCTTTGATCTTTAACTATATATTAAGTATCAAATGGGTATTCGATGTTACCAAAAAACAAACCGCAAAAGAAATTACCATCTTTGTAATTTTAAGTGTCATTGGTTTAGGCATCAATCAAGTGGTCATGTATGTGGGCTCTGATCTCTTACACATCTATTACATGTTAACCAAAATAGTTGCTACTGCCATCGTTATGGTTTGGAATTTTGTTACTAGAAAAATTTTTATTGAGAAATAAGAAATTCATTCGTTAGGACTATCAAGAATAGTACTACATATGAATTCCTCTTTTTCTTGAAAAACAGAAAGTATTCTGTTAAAATAGGCAAGTATGTGAAAAGGAGTAAAAGCAAATGGAACGATTACTAAATAAAAACTTCTGTACGGGTATTCCTATAAATCCGTTTACTGAGATAGATAAGCTGAAAAATAATGAAAACAATGAACAACAAGAAATAATTATCACTCTATACACCACAATGAGAGACAAGGTAATGACTGGTGCGTGGGGGAAAAAGAATTATGAAACAATTAGAAATAGTATTATCGCTCTAGATGAAAAGTTTCTACAAACCAATTATGCGGCTTTAGTCGCTATTTTATCTTTACCCAACGAAGAAGCGGATATTTTTACAAGACATTATGATCAAATATTAGATAGTCACTTATTTGAGTCTAAATATTTTCCAGTACCTGGAGATTATCATTATGTCATGAAAGCGAAAAATTTTTCTCCTAATGACTGTGTCTTAGTGTTTAAGGAAATCTACAGCCGTTTAGTACTTATGAGTGCTAATCAATTAGTGATGAATCTATTAGAGCATAAGAATGTATATGGAATCTTAGATGGTGAAGCAATCGATGATTATTTAGACCAAGTAAACTTTTGTAAACAGTCACTTAAAAACAATCCTGGTTATATAGAAAGTATAAAAAATTATTACTGGCAAAAGAACGAGAAATACTTAACAGATGATTATTTAGCAATCATGTTAAAGAAAATGGAACCTTTATTTGTTCGTGAGATTGATAGACGCCTAGAAGAAAAGTTTAAAAAGGCATCTCTTCAAAGAAAACTGGCGAATAGAGGGGAAATAAAATTAAAACGTCATGAGGGCGCAAAAGCTAAACATTATCGTTAAAGACACGCATCAAAAAGATTGATTTTATAGGTAGCGCCGTAGATACTTCAAGTGAGCATAAGTAGAATAAAGAATACTGAGAGTAAGAGATAAAACGAAGCCCCACATACCGATATGAAGAAATAGAAGTAAAAACAAGCTAACCGTACGAACAATAACCATACAAATAGAAATTTGAAAAGTCTCTTTTGCTTTACCCATTGCTTGTAATGCGGCAGAAAATGGTGTTTCTAAATAATGAAGGATAAAGACTGGAGCTAAAAAACGCATGTAAGAGATTCCTTCTTCTGTATGGTAAATCAGGTGAAGAAAAAATTCAGGAAAGAAGAAAAATAACAAGGTAGCAGGAATGCCAATCGCCAAAGAAAAAAGAATACCTTGTTTTAATTTTTTCTTCGTATAGCCATATTCGTGGTTACTATAACTTTTAGAAATAACAGGAATCAAGGCATTAGAAATCGCATTAGTAAAGAAACTAGGTAACAACAGTAGAGGCATGACGAAACCTGAGACAATCGCATATTCTTGTGTGATAAACTGATTAGAGTAACCTAGTGTAGTTAGAACAAAAGTAATGATAATTGGTTCTAAAAAATAGCCGATATTTCCGACTAAGCGACTACCCGTCGTTGGTAGAGAAATCCCTAAGATATTTCTAACTTCTTTTCTGTCTGGTACAAAATCATGACGGTGGATTTTGACATTTCGAGGTAGAAAAAACAAAAGAACAAAGATACTGACTAGTTCGCTAATCAAGTTAATGAGAATCAAAAAACTAACGGCATAAATAACATTTTGTTGAACCAAATCCGGAATGACAAGAATAATGAGAGCAAGCCGAACAAGTTGTTCAATCACGTGACTAACGACATGAGGAAACATTCGTTGTTTACCAAAAAAATATCCCCGTAACATATTAGAAATGGCTTCAAATGGTAAAACGAGAGCAATCGCTAGTATCGGCAAATAACAGCGCTCATCCCGTAAGAGATAACTAGCGATATAAGGGGAACAAAAAACAATCACCAACATTAATATCGTATTGGTAATAAAGATAATGGGCAAGGACGAAGTGACAATTTTTTTATTATTGTGTTTCTCTTCACTGACTAGTTTAGAGATCGCTACAGGTAAACTAAGTTGTGATAAACACATAAAAAGAGAAAAGGTAGGAAAGATCAAATAATATAGACCAAGCCCTTCTAAACCAATCAATCTAGTCATAACGATCTTGATGACCATCCCTAAAACCTTAGTGATAGCGCCACCAATAATCAAGATAATCGTTGTTTTGATAAACTTTTCTTTGTTCATATAAACCTCTCTAATAAAACTTATGAGGTAACTTTAAAATTATTAAAAATCTCGGTAAAAACTTGTTTCTAACCGGCATTTTCATATATAATGGAAGTTAGGTGATTAGCATCATGAAAATACAATTTAACAGTGAAGCAGAACTTTACCAGCTAGTATTACCTGCCTTAAGAATCAAAATGCGAGAGTTATCCATCACGAACCTGACAGAATATACCATCTGGACTTATTTAAAGGAAGAAAAATGGAAATACCAGACGGGATTGACCCTTGCGAAAATGGTGCATGATATTCTAGAAGTAAAGCAGGAAGAAATAACCAAGTATTGGTTAGAAAAATAAAAATAATAAAAATGATAGGGTGTGATACGATGTCTGAAAAAAAGATGTATACATTAAATGATTTAATTGAGATGGCAAGCGTTTATATTTTAGAAGAAGAAAATCTCCAAAAGATAAGAGAAGCTTACTATTTTGCTGATGCGATGCATAAGGGGCAATTCCGTAAGAGTGGGGAAGAATATATTGTTCATCCATTAAATGTAGCGATTATTTTAACGACGATTTATGCGGATACACCAACCTTAATTGCCGGACTTTTACATGATGTGATCGAAGACTGCGACTGTGAAAGAGAAGAAATTGACGAAAAGTTTGGTAGTGTTGTTGGAAAACTTGTCTATGGTGTCTCTAAGTTAGGACGTATCCATTTTTCAACGGAAAATGAATATTTAATTGATTACTATAAAAAAATCATCGTTGGAATGAGTGAAGATGTTCGTGTCATCATCGTAAAACTAGCTGACCGCTTACACAACATGCGAACCCTTTGGGCATTACCAGAAGAAAAACAAAAAAAGATTGCGAAAGAAACACTAGAAATCTTAGCGCCTATTGGTGATCACTTAGGTATTCATAAGATTAAAAGCGAACTAGAAGATTTAGCTTTACGTTATTTAAAGCCAGATGTCTTCTATGATATTGCTGAAAAACTAAACAAAACCAAAGTAGAGCGTGAGCGAACAGTAAATGAAATGATGAAATACGTAACGAATTTATTAACTGATCACAATATTCCTCACGAGATTAAAGGTCGAGCGAAAAGTATCTACAGTATTTACAACAAATTAAATAAAGGAAGAAAGTTCTCTGATATCTACGATTTACTCGCTCTACGAATTTTGGTAGGAACTGAGCAAGAATGTTATCTAACACTAGGAATTATTCATTCGAAATTTAAGCCGATTCCTAAACGGTTCAAGGATTATATCGCAATGCCGAAACCAAATATGTATCAATCCCTTCATACTACTGTTTTTGGAATTGATGGCTATCTTTTCGAAATTCAAATTAGAACTTACGAAATGGACGAAGTAGCAGAAAATGGAGTTGCTTCCCACTGGGCTTACAAAGAACAAAAAGATGCGAGCGTTTTAATGCAAACCACAACAGAACAAAAATTACAGTTCTTTAAATCGATCGTCGAATTAAACGAAGACAAAATGAGTAGTGAAGAATTCGTAAACAGTGTTAAAGATGAAGTATTAAACAACAACATCTATTGTTTCACCCCTAAAGGAGATATTTTTGAATTACCAAAAGGGGCAACACCTATCGACTTTGCTTATAAGGTACATACACAAGTCGGTGAACAGATGGTCGGCGCAATCGTCAATAATAGTATCGTTCCTCTGGACTATGAGTTACAAAACAACGATATCGTTAAAATCAATACTTCGAAGAATTCAAGTGGCCCATCTAAAGAATGGTTAAACATCGCTAAGTGTACCCAGACCAAAAACAAAATTAGAGCTTTCTTTGCAAAGAGTGAAAAAGAAATCTATATCGATCGTGGTAAAGAAGCTTTAGAAAAAGAACTCCGTAAACGAAAAATTCCTTTCCAAGAATTCTTGAGTAAAGAAAATACTAATCTTCTTTTTGATACCTTAAAAATTCCAAGTCACGACTTAGAAGAATTATATTTAGAAATAGGAAACGGTAAACATGCCGCAAGCACTGTCGTAAATACTGTTTATAAAAAAGAAGAGATTAAAGAAAAGCCAAAGAAAACAGTCGTCAAAGCAAGTGATGCCGATATCGTGGTGGCTGGTGTTGACAAAGTAAAAGTAAATTTAGCTGCTTGTTGTAATCCTATTCCGCAAGATGAAATCATAGGATATATTACGAAAGGAAATGGAATCAGTGTCCACCGCAGTAATTGCCATAACCTAGAACTACTAGAAAATAGAACAGTTCCTGTCGAATGGAATAAGACAACAACCGAAAAATATTTAACGACGATTTTAATTCATTCCAATACTAGAGATAATAAATTATTAGAAATGTTACAAAAATTAAGCATGTTCGATATTCATGTTGACCGTTTCGTCACAATCGCTCGTGGAGATGATACCGTATACGAAACCGATCTATACGTACGTAACTTAGAACATTTAGAAAAAGTCTTTATGGAATTAGAAAAACTTCCGTATGTGATTCGTGTAGAAAGGTTGATGAGATAATGCGAGTAGTGGTACAACGAAGCGGAAATGCAAAATGCACGGTGGATGGAAAAATTACAGGTGAAATAGAAAACGGTCTCGTTTTACTAGTCGGCTTTACTGCTGGAGATAATGAGGAGACAATCGATTGGATGATCCGTAAAATCTTACACCTTAGAATCTTTGATGATGAACAAGGGGTAATGAATAAAAGCATTTTGGATGTTGGAGGAAAAATCTTATCTATCTCCCAATTTACCCTCTATGCCGATACCAAAAAAGGAAACCGTCCTAGTTACATTCAAGCATTAAATGGAGAACAAGCAAGCACTTTATACGATATATTCAATCAAAAACTAGCCGAAAACATTTCTGTTGAAACAGGAATTTTCGGTGCCGATATGCAGATTTCCCTAGTCAATCAAGGACCTGTAACGATTCTTTTAGAAAGGGGATAGGCATTTTGCAAAAAGGTAAGATAAATGAAAAATTAGTGAGTATCCTCCTTAGTATGTTGATTTTCTATTTAGGAATCACCACTTTTGAATACTGGGGTGGAATACTAGCTAGAGTTTTCAGAATTCTCTTACCTTTTATTTTGGCCTTTGCGATTAGTTATGTTCTATATCCCTTCACAAAAAGTTTAGAGAAGTGGGGGCTACCGAAAACCTTAGCTAAAGTTCTCGTACTTTTTTTTCTTTCTTTTTTCATTATCTGGCTTCTTTCTTTGACCATTCCTTTAATCTATGAACAGCTGATCTCCTTTACCAGTTTTTTAAGTGAGGCGATAAACCAACTTAGTGTAAAATTTCATCTTGAACTAGGAACATTAGAGGAAAGCATTTTAAGCGGTCTTGAACAAGTTATTGCGCGATTCGGTGAATATATTTCTAGTGGAACTCTAGCTGTACTGGATAAAAGCGTTCATTTCTTTGGCGATTTTATGGTTATTGTAGCAGCAAGTATCTATTTTTTCCTAGATATGGACAAAATTCGCCATTATGTGAAGCAGTACTTACAAACTAAGACGTCAAATCTCAAATGGTATGAGTACTTGCGAGAGTTAGATCACGAAATGGGGAATTATTTACATGGCTTATCTTTATGTATGATGGTTCAATTAGTAGAATATTCACTTTTATTCTATTTAGTAGGACACCCCAATTGGTTACTGTTAGGCGTTTTAGCGAGTGTGACAACCGTGATTCCTTATTTTGGCGGAATTTTAACCAATGTTATCGCCATTATTACCGCTAGTGCCGTAAGTCCTATTGTATGTTTGAAAACAGTTTTCGTTGTCATCATCTTTTCCAATGTCGATAGTTACCTAATTTCTCCTCATATCTACGGGAAAACCAATAATATTAATCCTCTTCTTACCATTTTAGCTATCGCTTTTTGTAGTAATTTCTTTGGCGTTTTAGGAATCATCATGGCGCTTCCTATTTATTTGACGATCCGTTGTACTTGGCGTTTTTTCAATAAAGAGATTAAAGAAAAGTGGTATGAAGTAAAAAGATAAAGAGTTTAAATGAATGAGAAAAAAGCAAAAGAAAAAGAAAAATCCAATAGAAACCAATTCAAGTAAAGATTGTACTTTCCCAAAGATTATATTATAATGAAGAGACAAAGGAGGAGTTTTTGTGATTAAGTCAAAAGAAATCGGAAGCTTAATTGTCATTTCTGGACCAAGTGGCGCTGGAAAAGGAACAGTCATTCAAGAAGTATTAAAAGATAACCCCAACAGCTGGTTGTCCGTATCTATGACAAGTAGAAAAATCAGACCTGGTGAGGAAGAAGGCGTAAATTATTACTATGTTAGTGAGGAAGAGTTTAAACAAAAAATAGAAGAAGGCTACTTCCTAGAATATAATAATTACGTTGGTAACTATTATGGAACCCCCAAAGAATTTATCAATAAGAAACGTCTAGAAGGAAAAGATGTCATTCTAGAAATCGAAATTAACGGAGCTAATAATATAAAGAAACTAATCGACGATGCTATTTTTATCTTCATCATGCCACCATCTTGGAAAGAATTAAAAAGAAGATTAGAAAATCGCAAAACCGAGACAAAAGAAAAGATTATTAAGCGATTTCAAACCGCTTATCGTGAGATTAATGAAGTAACTAAATACAATTATGTTGTAGTAAACGACGACTTAGAAGAAACCGTAGAAAAAGTCAAAGCCATCATGTTAGCCGAAAAATGTCGTGTAGATAGAATAGAAGAAGTTTATTTAAATAGTGATGAAGAGATTTTACACGAAATGTTAATCGACAGTAAAGAGTTTGTTAATGAAACCCCAACTGTAGAGTAAATAAATCACGTAAAATCATAAATAAAAGCTGAATTTTCATTTCTTCGGATAAAAAGTCAGTTGACGAAAATTAAAGAAAAAAAGAAGAAAAATTTGACAATATCTTGTCATATTGTCGAAAAAATGGTATCTTTAAATAGAAAAGGAGTTGATGAGATGTATTGTGGTGAGTGTGGAGCCAAGCTAGAAAAAGACGCAACATTCTGCGGTGAATGTGGAGCTCCAGTCAAAAAAGAAAAAGAAACGGCTCACAAATCAAGTGAAAAGAAAGAGGAATCCACTCATGTGGATAGGCCACCTCGTAAACCGATGTCAAAGAAAACCAAAATCATCAGTGTAATTGTCATCGTTGTCATCGTCGGTTTATTTGCTGCTTATCAGATTGTAGGAAATCAGTTCAGCGTGAAAACAGTGGCAAAAGAATATGTTGAGGCCTTAGCCGATAACGATTGGAATAAATTGTATAGCTATCTAAATTTAGAGGGAGATACAACTTTTGTCAGTCAGGATATCTTTAAAGAGCTAATGGGAGATAGTGAAAGCAAAATCAAGAATTTTTCTATCGGTGAAGTTACTTATGATGAGGGGAAACTAAGTGCTTCAGTTACTGTTCATTATACTGAGGAAGGATCTAGTCAAGAAAAGACAGACGTTGTTTACCTAAGTAAAGAAAAAGAAAAGAAATACTTGATTTTCGATAACTGGACAGTAGACAACAACATCGATAGTCTAATTGTAGAAGATTACAAGATTATCGTACCAAAAGGTTCTAAAATAGTTTTAGAAGGGATCAATGTAGAAGATAAATACTTAGATGAAAAATCATCTGATGATACAACGGATGCTTATCGTATTCCGCAAGTATTTAGTAATACATTAGATTTAAAAACAACATTACCAAATGGAATGGCAATTGACGAAGAAATCACACCAAGCAATTATTATTCAAGCCATACAGTAGAATTAAGCTTATCTAACCTATCAGATGAAGCAGTAGATACTTTAGAAGAACAGGCAAAGAATTCACTTACAGCAATCTATCAATCATTGATAGCTAAACAAGCTTTTGCAGATATTAAGAGCACATACGAATTTGAAGGTGGAGATATCGCAAGCTTAGAAGAAGAATACACAAATACATTAGATGACTTAAATACAGCAAGTACAACCTTAAAACAAATCGAGTTTACTTCACTTAATATTCGTTCTGTAGAACTTGAAGATGGAATATTAAAAATCAATGTAAAAGCAAATTACAATTATCAAGTAGAGTATCAAGATTACTTATCAGAACAATTAGCTACTCATGATGATAAAGACTATGCTTACATAACACTAGGGTATGTCTACCAAGATGGTAGTTATCATCTAACTAGTTTAGATGGCTTAGTTTCATATTTCTCAAGATATTAAATAAAATAAAGTAAGGAGTGAATCAAATGGCTAAATTTTGTACAAAATGTGGTAGAAAATTAGAGGACGGTAAACCTTGTCCTTGTGAAAAAGAAGAAAAGAAAGTAGAAAAAGAAGAAAGTACAGAAAAAAAGGTTTCTCGCAGTGAGCCTACTACAGATATCAATTGGTATGTAAATTCTTTCATTGATATGATTAAAGGAATCTTCGTAAAACCAAT
Source organism: uncultured Mycoplasmatota bacterium (assembly GCA_900543675.1). Classification (GTDB taxonomy): domain Bacteria; phylum Bacillota_I; class Bacilli_A; order RF39; family UBA660; genus Alloscybalousia. The sequence continues at coordinate 913 of UQRY01000009.1, read as the reverse complement.
TGATACCATCAAAAAATTTGCAACCGAAGAATATTTTATCTTAGGTATTATCGTAATTATCCTTAATGCCCTATTAACCGGAGTAATGGCTTACTTAACATTGGAAGAAGCAGGAAGTGCTCTTTCCGTAGCAAGTTTCTATTCATTTGGCTTTAGTGGTATTGAAGTACCTTTCATGAAAACATTACTCTATATTACATTATTCATGATCGTAGGTTTTGCTGTTAGTGCCGCTATGATCTATGTAATGGCTGGTCCATTATTTAAAGCAAATACGAATATGAAACGTTGTATTGCTTTAGTTGGTACTTGTGCATCATTAACATTAATCACAACGATTCTTGCCATCATCTGTTTATATATCTCTGTAAAAGTATTCTTCATCGTACTATTACTTGCTGGTGTATTATATCTATGCCACTTATATCATGGTATTCAAAAAATCAGTGATATCGATGAGAATAAACAAGGATATACTTTCTTAGTTGCCGTTGCGGTTGCTACTTTCGTTGTTGTATACGTTCTACCAAAAATTTTATTCTAGAAAATAGCGAGTTATCGCTATTTTTTTATATACTAGGAATTTGCTTTGTATAGAAGAATAAAATAAAAAATAGAAAATTTTGTAATTTACTTGACTTGCATACATTTGTTTGATATAGTCTTGTTAACCATGAACACCAAAGGGGGAATGACATCGTGAATATATATAAAAGTTATCAGTTTCGTCTTTATCCAAACGATAGTCAAATCATTCAAATCCAAAAAACGTTTGGTTGTACAAGATTTGTTTATAATCATTATCTTGAAAAAAGAAAGAAAGAACATTTAACTTGTTTTGATATGATTAAAGATTTGCCTAATTTATATTCAGAATATCCATTCTTAAAAGAAGTGGACTCTTGTAGTTTAA
>UQRY01000008.1 GCA_900543675.1 uncultured Mycoplasmatota bacterium | reverse complement strand
GGTTACTTAATTGGATAATAGAAAAAAGAACATTTTGACGATGTTCTATATTGTCATGGATAAATTCGAAATTTTAAAATAAGATTTTGAAAAATTTTATCAAAACCTTAAAAATTATTATGACCTTATATAAATTTTCTGTAAAATACCGGAACTCAAATGTATATACAATTAAAAAAACATATGATATAATGTAAGTGTGATAAGAAGTCACAGATCTTTATTATAAAACTATTATTTGATTCCCTTCTTTAAATATTTAAATAAAGGATAGATAACCAGTCATATAAGAAGATCCAAAAATAATTAAAGGAGGAAGCCAAATGCCAGAATACAAAGACAAAACCATCAAATGTCTCGATTGTGGAAAAGAATTCATTTTCTCAGCAAGAGATCAAGAATTCTATGCAGAAAAAGGGTTTAACAATGAACCAAAACGATGCAAAGATTGTCGCGAAAAAAGAAAAGTCGAAAGAAATAATCGTCTTCAAGTAGAAAATATAAGTAACAATGAATAAGAGAAGTCGTGGCTATATTTTATCATTCTATATAAAATAACCGATTACCTCTATATTGAAATAAAAAATTCGTCAAAAAAATTTTTTCGGCGGATTTTTTTCTTGCCAAAACGACTTGGGGGGGGGGTATACTTAGTATAGAAAAGAATAGAAGGAGCCGTAATATGAGTAAAAATTTGAGAAAAAGAGGATTTACATTAATCGAGTTATTAGTGGTTATTATTTTAATTGGGGTACTAATGGCAATTGCCTTGCCTGCAGTTAGAAATTTAACGTATGGAAATAGTGAGAAGAAATATCAGACTCTAGAAAAGTTAGCGTATGAAGCCAGTAAGTTATATGTCAAAAACTACCGAGGAGAAATGACGAACGCTAGTAGTGATTGCTTCAATGTTCCTTATGATACTTTATTAAATGAAGGATTAATCGAAGAAGAGGATATCAATTGTACAGGAAATATTATTATTGATAATACAAGTGGTAAAGGAAATGAATATCAAGCTTACTTAACTTGTAAAGATAAGAAGGGAAAAATTGTTCATGAAGCAGAAGGAGGACTTCCTTTATATTGTAAGGGATTTAGTGGAAACTTTGTAGTAAACTATGAACTATATGAAGATACAACGCATACCCAAAGTTACCAAGAAGGAGATTGGGCAAGATATGTATATGGAACATATAGTAGTAGTAATCCTTATAATATTGATATTGATCGATACGAATATACAAAAGATTTATTAAACTGGGTAACTTTAAATCCTAATAATCAAGAATATGAAAATTATAATGGAAACATCTATGTAAGGGCAATCGATCAGGCTAACAATGTAAGTAATATGAATAATCATATTGTAAGAGCAGATTCTAAAGGACCGGTATTTAGTTTAGTGAGTGATGAACATGCGATTATCGATGGGAATCAGATTGAAGTAGAAATCAGTAATGTCAGTGATAGTGGAATCGGTGTAGATAAAGGAGATGCAATATATTCTTTTGATGACGGAGCAACTTGGGTAAGAGATACGAGTAAAGTCTATGCGATAAGTACTAACGCCGAAATTCAAGTAAAAGATAAATTAGGAAATATAACGGCTAATCCAATACAAACGATATATGCTTGTAGTAGTGGAGATGGAGATGCGACAGCTGCTCAAATATTAAGTGGAAAGACAGCTTGGGTAAAAGGAAAGAAGGTAACTGGAACGATGCCTAACCGAGGAGCAGTAAATCAAACCATAAATGCCGGAGGAAGTTACACAATACCAGCTGGCTATCACAATGGAAGTGGAAAAATAACAGCTTCATCACTCTCTAGTCAAACTCAAGCCAATGCGACTGCTTCTCAAATACTAAGTGGAAGAACTGCTTGGGTAAACGGAAATAAAGTGACTGGGAATATGCCAAGTCGAGCAAGTTCTAGCAATGTTACTGGTGATACCGCATGGCACTATAACAATCGTATTTATTTTGCTACTGACTATGGATATTATCCAGCTGCAAGTTACGGCAACTTTAGTAATGTATCGGAAAAATATATCTCATACTCTTCTCTTGCTTCAGTAATAGGGTTAAGTGCAAATAAAATCCTAGAAGGAAATACCATTTTAGGAATTACAGGAACAGTAGAAAACCCAACTAATGCTTATAATCGTGGTTATAACGATGGATATACAGCTGGAAAAAACCATCAAAATGGAGTAACGATTACAGGGTTAAGCTCATGGGCCAGCTCGGGACACGGTCAACGAGACGCTGCAGTATATATGGATTATACTTTTGATGTGTCCAATTATAATACTTTTAAATTATCAGGAATTGTTCAGCATTATAATTATAGTGCTACATTTACTATCAAGGCGGATGGAAAAGTGATTTATAGTGGACCTAAAGGAAATAATGTGTCTTGGAATTATGAAATAGATACTACAAATTATTCTTCTATTAATATTAATGCCTATTGCTATGATTCAGGTAGCTATACAGCTTCTGGTATTAAGACTACAATCAATAAAATAGAAATATATAATAAATAGTCAAGTGTATTTTTACTTGACTATTTTCTGTATTAGAGTAGTAGAAAAAAATAAAAAAAGAAATTTAGGAAGAATTTACATGAGTTAAGAATTAGAACAGAAAACAATTTTATTAATAAAACAAAGAAGCTAAAAAATAATGTTTAGTACATGAAAAATTATATTCTTTTATTAAACCACTACTAGTAAAATCTTCATCTTCTTGGTATAATTGTATCAAGATAAGGAATGGTTAGTAGAATGGATAAGAATAAGAAGAAAAAACAGAAAAACAAAAAGAAAATGATAAATCCTAATATTAAAATAGCTAATTTGGTGCTAGGAATTACCTTTATTATTATGATGATTTTAGTTATTCGTGCTGGTGTATTATCTCTATCAACAGAAGTGGATGGAAAAAATCTAAAGGATTTTGCTGCTTCTCGTACGACTGAACATGAAACGATACTCGCCAAAAGAGGAACGATCTATGATGTAAATGGAGATATTCTAGCTCAAAATGTATATTCCTATACACTAATTGCTTATCTAGCAGAATCTCGTGGCGAAGGAAACTACGTAAAAGACAAAGAAATGACAGCTGAAAAATTATCTACTGTGATCGATATGAGTAAAGAAGAGATCTTAGCGTTGTTAAACAGAAAAACTTCAACAGGAGAAACCCCATATCAGACAGAATTTGGTAGTAAAGGAAAAGGATTAACTGAACTCGTCAAAGATAAGATTGTCGCTTTAAACTTAGATGGTATTGATTTTATTGAAACGCAAAAACGGTATTATCCAAAGGGAGATTTTTTATCTTACACTTTGGGATATGCCAAGAGTGATGAAAATGGGAAAATTACAGGAGAACTAGGTATCGAGTCACTATTTAATGATGAACTAACTGGTACAGATGGGTATAAAGAGTATCAGAAAGATTTACGAGGATATAAAATCGCTAATACCAAAGAACAGGTACAAGAAGCCAAAGATGGCGATAATATTTATCTAACCGTTGATTCTAATGTTCAATTTTTCTTGGAACAGGCCCTAGAAAATGCTGATGATAAGTACGATTTCGAGCAGTTGAATATTATCGTTGCGGAAGCCAAGACAGGAAAAATTTTGGGAATTAGTACCACCCCTTCTTTTGATCCTAACGAAAGAAATATTACCAACTATCTAGATCCAAATATTTCTGTTGCGATCGAGCCAGGTAGTACCATGAAAATATTTTCTTACATGGCAGCGATGGAAGCCGGAGTATATAATGGCGATGAAACCTTCCTTTCTGGTACCTTTACTACAACAGATGGGACAGTAATTGGTGACCACGATCGAAATGGTTGGGGTGTGATCAGTTATGATCGAGGTTTTGCTTTATCAAGTAACGTCGGTATCGTGACGTTGATCGACAAATATATGAGTCGAGAGACACTAATGGACTATTATAAAAAACTAGGTTTTGGTAGTAAAACTGGAATCGAATTATCTAAAGAAGTAGCCGGAAAAATTAATTTTAAATACGAAACAGAAGTCTTTAATGCTGGTTTCGGTCAAGGAATTATGACGACATCGATTCAAAATATCAAAGCACTGACTTCAGTTGCGAATGATGGCATTTTACTACAGCCATATATTGTCGATAAGATCGTCGACAGTGACGGAAATATTGTTGAAGAAAATACTAGAACCGAACTTGGACGAGTAGCTTCTAAAGAAACCACTGACAAGATTAAAGATTTGATGGAAAGTGTTGTTTTAGAAGGTACCGGAAGTGTTTATAATATGGAAGGATATGGCTTGATTGCCAAAACCGGAACTGCACAAATTTCTAGTACCGATGGAACTGGATATCTAACAGGAGAAAGTGATGTTATTCGTGGTTTTGCAGGAATGTTTCCTAAAGAAGATCCAGAGATTATTATCTATGCAAATCTAAAACGTCCTACCCCTAATACCCCTAATGCTTTAGTTAGTGTGATCAAAGAAGTAGTGGAGAACGTTAGTAAGTATTACCACATTTATGATGCAGATGAACCAGTCACGACAACAGATAATACTTACACTCTAGAAAATTATCAGAATAAAGATGTTGCTTCTGTTAAAGCTACATTAGAGAAAAACGGATTAACTGTAGTAACGATCGGAAATGGCGATAGAATTATTAATCAGTACCCAAATAAAAATATTACATTAAATAAAGGTTCTAAAGTATTCCTAGTAACTAATGGAACCAAATATACTATTCCTGATATGACTCTCTGGAGTAAAAAAGACGTTACTACTTATCTGAATTATACGAATATTGACTATCAAACAACAGGAGATGGCTATTTAACTAGTCAAAGCATCCCGGCAGGAACGGAATATATCGCCGGTCAAATGGCACTTGCTTTAACTTTTGCTCCTAAATACAATACCAACGAATAACTTCAATATTTCTTTTTTTCTCTACATATGGTAGGATAAAGAAAAGAGGTTTTATGATGTACACATTATGTTTATTATTTTTATTGTTTTTATGTTACTCAATTATTGGTTGGATGATTGAATGCTTATGCGTCACTTATTTAGAAAAAAGAATCGTTTTAGATCGAGGATTCTTATTAGGACCATACTGCCCAATATATGGTTGCGGAGGAGTATTAGCTTATCTTTTATTAACGCGTTATCAAGGAGATCCTATAACCTTATTTATTCTAGCAGCGGTTGGTGCTTCAATCCTAGAATATGTGACTAGTTATTTTATGGAAAAAATATTCAAGGCTAGATGGTGGGACTATTCTGATCGTAGATTTAACCTTGAAGGAAGAGTTTGCCTAGGTAATGCTGTCTTATTTGGGGCTTTAGGATTAATCTTTATCTATATATTAAATCCCTATCTAATAGGCGTGTTAAAATCAATACCTAAGAATATCTTAATTACGATTAGTTTAATCAGTTTATGTATATTTGTAGCAGATACGATTTTAACTTTCATCATTATGGGCAAATTACGTAACCGAATCACTCACGTAAGAAAAGATTCTACTTCTGAAATAGATAAACAAATCAAAGAATTTTTATCTCATTATTACTTCTTTGTTGGTCGTTTATTTAAAGTTTTCCCTAAAATTAAGATTTCTGTTCCTATGGGAGATAAAATTTTAAAATCAATGACTTCAGTTTTAACCAAAATAGAACAAGCTAATAAGAGACGAAAACTGAGAAAAAAACAAAAAAAAGAAAAAAAGAGATAGTTTAGATCTTGAATGAATTTTATTTTATCAGTTGGATCAATATATAATTAGGAGATGATTATATATGGATACAGTACCACAAATAATTTCTATCCAAGATCTTTTTTCATTAAAACAATCATTTGAACAAAGTATCATTGTTTGGAAACAACTCCATCTCTTCTTAGAACAAGTAGAAGATGAAGAAATAAGAGAATTGTTTCACTCTTTAATGGTAATGCATTACAATCACCTACAATTAATTCTTTCTATTCTAAAAGGAGAAAGACAAGTAGAGGAGGAAAGCAATGAAGATTAATCAAGAAATAAAAAATCCCTATTGTGAAGTAGAAGAGAATAGTAGATTAAACGCTCGTGATTATTTAAACAGTGTATTAATATTAGAAGAAAAATTAGCAGATGACTATTCTAAGTTTTTAAATGAAGCATCTCATGAATATCTATACGAAGATTATTTTATCTTGTTTGAAGATGTTAAAGATGCTTATCGAGAAATAAAAAATTTGTTGTTTCAAAAAGGTTGGATCAAGTACGAAGTGGCCCCTGAAAAAGAAGTACAAAAACTAGTCCTAACCGCTACAGAGAATTTAGAAAAATTAGAATTAGATGAAGAATAAACTCTCCCCTTTAGGGAAAGTTTTTCTTTAGGAATTTGTCGGTTATTTCACTAGCTCTTTTTAGAAAATTATGGTATGATTAATGGGTATATGTTACTAGAAAGTAACATAGTAAATTTTCATTCTCATGTGAAGAGAAAAATAAAAAAACGGAGGACAAAAATGAAGAAACAGTACAAAATATTCAGTATAGTTATCTTGCTCATCTTTGTATTCACATTAAGTGGTTGTGGTAAGACCAGTAATGATGTAGATAAAGAAGCAGATAAAACAACGGTAACCTGTACAAAAACAGGTCAAGCTACAACCGGAGTAGAAGCTGATTTAACGTATCAGTATGTAGAAAAAGATGGCTATGTAGAGTCTATTCATACAACAGAAAAATTAACTTCTGACAATGAGGAATACCTACAAGCCTATAAATCATTACTCGATGACTCTTATGAAGCATACAAAGATATTGAATATTACGACTATAAGATTGAAATTAAAGGAGATACTTTAATAAGTGATATCAATATTAATTATGCCAAGATTGATACCGATCGATTAATTGAAATTGATAGTAGTAATGCTTCATTAATTAAAGATGGGAAAGTAGCTGCAGCTGATCTAAAAGCACTATATGAAAGCATAGGGGCTACTTGTAAATAAACTTGAAGTAGGAGAGATACAAATGTTGAAAGTAGAAAATATCACAAAGTACTATGGGGAGCATCTAGCTGTTGATCATCTTTCTTTCGAGGTGAAAGATGGAGAAATCTTTGGTCTACTAGGGGCAAACGGTGCCGGAAAAACAACGACATTCAGAATGATTATGGGACTTCTAGAGCCAACAGAAGGAAAAATCACTTTGGATGGAAAAAAGATCGATTACAGTGTTACGGATAAAATCGGGTTCGTCACAGAGGAAAGAAGTTTGATGACCAAGATGACCGTAGTCGATCAAATTCTTTACTATGGTATACTAAAAGGTATGCAAGAAAAAGAAATATTACAGGCATTAGATGAATGGCTAGAACGCTTTAAAATTACAGAATATAAGAATCGTAAAATTAAAGAATTATCTAAAGGTAATCAACAAAAGATTCAATTTATCTCAGCTGTAATCAATCACCCGTGTTTATTAATTCTAGATGAGCCTTTTACTGGGTTAGATCCTATCAACGTAGAAATGTTCAAACAGGCAATACTAGAACTTCAAAAAGAAGGATGCTCCATTATCTTTTCTTCTCATCAAATGGAACACATTGAATTATTTTGTGAAAAGTTAATGATTTTAGTAAAGGGCAAACCAGTTATTGAAGGTTATTTAAAAGAGATAAAAAGAGATTATCAAAAGAAAAATATCTTTATTCGAGGCGACGTTGAGAAAAAAGAACTAGAAAAGATTAAAGGTGTGGTTTCTGTAGAAAAAACAGCAGGAGAATTCATTGTGAAAATTGAGAGTGAAGCAGATATAGATCGAGTGTTTAAATCAGTATCTAAAAACAAAATTACCAAGTTTGTCGTTGAAGAACCATCCTTAAATGAAATATTTATTGCGAAAGTAGGGGAAGCATATGACGAGTAAATTTTGGTACCTAACGGGGTTAAGTTTAAAGAAAAAAATAAAATCAAAATGGTTCTTTATTGCGAATATTTTATTAGCGGTTTTAATTATTGGTTTAATCAACATCGATAGTATCATCCAATTTTTTGGAGGAGATTTCGATCAAAAAACAGAGATCGTCTTGTTAAATCAAACAGATTATTCAGATATCCAAAAAACTTTTGAAAATTATATCGAAGAGTATAATCAACTACTTACTACAGAATCAGAAACTAGTATTGAGACTTTTTCTGGGAATCAACAAGACTTAGAAAAAGAATTAGCTAAATCAGATAAAATTGGTATTATTTTCACAGATGATGAAGATAATTACCTCCAAGCTAAAGTAATTTCTGATCAAAAAATAGATACGATGATTTATCAATTATTGGTTCAAGTCTTATCTTCAACCAAAACAGAAGTAGCGATGAGCCTAACCGATATCGACCTTGAAGAATTAGAAAAAATTAATACCCCAATTACGATCGATAGAATTATTTTAGACGATGCTGCTCAAAACGAAGATGAGAACATGTCACTAATTATGGGAACTGTCTTTCCGACGGTAATTCTACCATTCTTTATGTTAGTTTTATTCTTAGTTCAGATGATAGGAACAGAAATTAACGAAGAAAAATCAACAAGAAGTATGGAGATTATCATTTCTAACGTCAGTCCCAAAGTACATTTTTTCTCTAAAGTATTAGCCAGCAATGTCTTTGTGATTACCCAAGGAGTATTATTGATTCTCTATGCAGGTATTGGATTATTCTTGCGAAATATGCTGGTAACCGGTTCGAGCTTAACTAGTGGTATAACAACAGAAATTTCTGGAGTATGGCAAACTCTAGTAGAAACTGGATTCGTAGATAAATTGGTTTATATCATTCCAATTACTTTGATTTTAATGATTTTATCCTTTATTGCTTACTCATTAGTAGCTGGAATATTAGCTTCAATGACTGTAAACATGGAGGATTTCCAACAGATTCAAACACCAATTATTATGATCAGTTTAGTTGGCTATTATTTAGCCATTATGGCAGGAATGTTTGAAGGAAGTATATTTATTCGTATTTTATCCTATGTACCATTCTTGTCATGTCTACTATCTCCAGCCTTGTTAGTCATTGGTCAAATCAGTATCGTCGATTGTTTGATCTCTATAGCGGTTTTAATTGTCTTCTTATATTTCACAATCAAATATGGACTAAAGATTTATAAAGTAGGAATCTTAAACTATTCGACGGATAAAATGTGGCATCGCTTATTTAAAGCAGCAAAAAGTAAAGATGTATAGATAGGAAAATTCCTATCTTTTTTCTTGAAAAGTATACTTGTTCCGTGTAGAATAATGGCATGAGAAAGGAAGAAAAAGTATGTGGCAAGAAGAATTAAGAAAGTATATTTCTTTGACCGGAAAAGAAGAAATGAGCTGTTTTTTACAAAAGGAAAACAAATTGGCACCTCTATTCAATTTATATACGACTACTTTTAGTCCAGAAATGTTAGATAATTTATTAGAATTGATGATTTATGATCATATTAATCGCCACTTTACACTAGAAACATTAGAAGAAGTATACAACTTTTGTACTGACCAAAGTCAGAGAGAGTTTTTTATGAGATGTATTGATATTATGGCTTATGGCAGTCACATTTATCGGGGGTTAAAAAACTTTTCTTTTGAACATCCAATTTTTCATATGGATGATGCGAGTAGAGAAATGATACTAGCTTATGAAAATTGTCAAAGCTATATTTCTGAAATTTCTGATTTTGTCGAGGGGGAGTTACAGGATAAATTAATGTGGACAACTGATCGTTTAATTTATCCGATGGAAAGTATATTTTCGAGTTTTTATCAAGATACTTTTCTACCTCAAATGAAAACAGTGATCGAACGAGGTGATCAAAAAGAATTGTTACGCTTGTTCCGTAAATGTATGGACAAAAAAGACTTATATTTACGTGGATTAAATAGTTCTGTAAATGTTTTAGATGAAATCACACAAGAACTTGAGGAATGGATCGATGAAGAGGATCCAGAATACGAAGTTGAGTCAAAAATCTATGCTTTAGAAAATGAATTAGATACATATCAAAATAATTCTAAGATTTATTCCAAACAAAAAGAATTACTTATGCGCTATAGAAATCCATATAATAAATAAAATCAATAAATTCTATAAATAATCAAGAAAATAGCGATATTCTATTATATAGTCAAGTATTAATTTCATCTTGTCAAATAATTTCAAGAAAGCTATAATTAATGATGTAAACTATAGGAGCAAAGATATGGAAAAAGTGGAGAGTAAAAAAGTACTATTATATTCAGTTATAGTAATGACAATAATTCTAGTAGTCGTAGGAGTTAGCTATGCTTATTTTAGTGCTACTGCAAATTCCAATGAACAAGTAGTACAAAGTGGTGTTTTAGAAATTACTTATCAAAATGGTCAAAACATAGCCACAACTGAAATCGTACCAACTACTGAAGACGAAGCAGATATCCACCAATTTACTGTAACCAACACAGGAACATTAGATACAACTTATAGCATTAGTATGATAAATATTTCCTTACAAAAATCAAATAATCCTACAACTAGTTTTAATTTAAATTGGGCATTATACGAAACAAATAGTGATTATGTAGAAGGTAGTCTTCTTCAAAAAGGGACCTTTTCTCCAGAAAGTAACTATCAATTAGGAGATAGTAATCATGTGATTATTTCAGATTTATCTCTTCCAGCCAGCCAAAGTCAAAGTTATAGTTTAAAAGTATGGTTACAAGAAACAGGAACACCTCAAAATGAAGATCAAGGTATGTCGTTAAGTTTCACTGTTGAAGTAAATACGTAAATAAGTAGATGAGTACAAGAGAATAAATAGTACAAAGATAGGGGAGTAATAATATGGTTGATACAAAAATATTTAATTATTTATTCCGTTTAATTCAAGAAAATCAAGATGATTTAGCTTGCTTAAAAGAAGTTCATGACTTTAGTAATCTAACAGATGATCAAAAAATTCTTTCTCAATATAATTACATCATCCATAAATATCCATCCCAACAGGAAAAGAATCTATCAGTAAAAGACAGTCTTCAAGAGATGATAAAAAAGCATCCTGAATTATTAGAAAAATTATCGCTAGCGTTATTTAGTAAACCAACATTAACAAGCTTGTTAGAGTTTTATACTGATTATTTGATGTGGGAAAATGCTGAACCAATTTCAGTAAAACAAAAGAAACTGCATCTTATTTAAATTTTTTATATTTTTGTAAAGAAGTGATAAGCCAAGAGATTACCCTGTGGTTTATCCTTTTTTTTAGAAGTTCTTTCTGGAAATGGAAAATTCTTTCTATTTATGAGGAATTTTGCTATACTAGAAGAGTAAAGGGAGTGGTATGTTTATGGCAAAAGAACAATTGGATGATGTAAATTTTGAGATACTATGGGAAGGTAAACCGGCTGGTTTATGGGAGCGATTTTTAGATTTAATTCATATGAATTTTACTAGCTATCAAATTACTAAAGATGAATTGATCATTACAACTGGCTTTTTTAGAAGACATTCTAATACGTTTGAACTATATACGTTAAAAGATCCAGATTTGACAGAGACACTAATCCAAAGATGGTTAAAAGTAGGAACCGTTAGTGTAACCGTTGATGCGCATGGGAAAACAGAAATAATTGGTACTAAAATTTATCTAAAGAATTTAAAAGAAGCAGCTAAGGTAAGAAAATTATTACGTGATGCGATCGAAACAGATGTCATGGAAAGAAAGATTACTTACTTTGACAAAGTATAGGATTTACGATGAAGAAAAGATATATTTATTGTACTCTGATATTTTTATTTACGGCTTTACTGGTTGGATGTTCATCTAAACAAGAGAAAAATATAAGTGACTTAGAGAATAATCAAACAATTGAAGTAACATTAAAGATCAACATGCCTCTAAATTTTGAAGACTTAGAAGAAATCTATGAATATCCTATGACCAAATATATGCAAGAGAAGGAAATTGGTGAGATAACAGGAGATGGAACTCCTGTAGGAGAGTTTGGTCCTTATGCGACAGATATCGAATTCACCATTAAGAAAGAAAAATTATCGGCGTTTAAAACTATGTTAGAAACTTATACTTTTCCTCAAGGATCTTATCTAATCATTGATCAAGAAATTGATGAAGAGTTGGGAGATTTTGGAAGTTTAGTAGGAATTAGAATTATCTTTAATGAAATAGAAATGAATCAGATGGAAGAAATTTATTCTAAATTAACCGAAGAATTAGATGGGCTTTATTGGTATAATACTATATATCAGTTAGATACAATGTGGGTAGTATATTATTATGGAGAAAACATAGAAAGAATTAAACAGATAGTAGAAGAATGGCAAGATAGTAGCCATATATCGGTTAGTGATATGCCAACAGTTTTATTAGAGGAATAAGACAAGGAGGAAGTAAAATGAAAAAAATATTATTTGCAACAACTAATCCGGCCAAAGTGAATCGTTTTTCTAAGAAATTACTAGAGCAGGGAATTGAATTGATTTCTTTATTGGATATTGATCAAAAAATTGATATAGAAGAAAATGGAACAACCGCAATAGAAAATGCTTTGATTAAAGCAAGAAGTTGTTATCAAGCAGTAGGAATACCAACAATGGCAACAGATGATACTTTATTTTTAGAAGGTGTTCCTACCGATAAACAACCGGGTGTTTATGTAAGAAGAATAAATGGAAAACGATTGAGTGATGAAGAAGAAATCGAATACTATTCTAATTTGGTTAGAGAGTATGGAAAAGAAGGTAAACTAATCGCAAAATATGTATATGGATTAGCCCTAGTAACCAAAGATAAAGAACAAACATATACTTGGAATAGTGAAGATTTTTATATCATCGATAAACCCTCAGAGAAACTTCAAACTGGATATCCATTAAATTCTATTTCTGTAGATATCAAGTCTGGAAAATATTTTACAGATATTGCCTCTGAAGAAAAAGATAGTAGTCATGATGATCGTGGTGCAATCGATTTTATTGTAAAAAACAGCTAGTGGGTTATAAGGTAAAGTTTCAGGTGATCAAGATGAAATATTTTCATAAAATAATAAAAGAAATTAGTCAAGAATTAGATATTCAAAATTCTTTTTTATCTAAAAATTGGATAATTATGCTAACAAAGGGAAATCAGAATCATTTTATCAGCGGGTATAAATTTGATTTACTTCCCCATGGATTAGGAATCGTTTTTGATGATAAATATGCCTTATACCATGTTTTAACAAATAGAAATATTCCGATTATCCAACATCATATTATTTACCATGAGGATAACCCTTATGAATATGCGAAAGACTGTAAAGGATTAGGCTATCTGACTCAACTATTTCAAAGGTATAATCATAAAATTGTCTTAAAAACTTTGACTGGTACTTGTGGAACAGGGGTTTATTTCGTCGAGTCAGAAGAAGAGCTAACGCAATTGTTTTCGCGATTGATATCTAGTCATAATGCCTTAAGTGTTAGTCCGTATTATCCAATCACTTATGAATTTCGAACGATTATGTTAAAAGGAAAAGCAAAGCTTTTATACAAGAAAATTAAGCCACTAGTAGTAGGAGATGGAATAAAAACCAAGAAAGAACTCTTGATGGAATTTAATCCTACTTATTTTGAAACCCATTTAATTCAGAATGCAGAAGAGATATTGAAATCAGGAGAAGAATACGAATATGATTGGCGTTTTAATCTCGCAAAAGGAGCTAAGGCTTCTATGGAAATAGAAAAAGAGGACCTAATAGAAATCAATAAAATTTTAGAAAAAGTGAATGAACTATTTAATCACGAAGGCTTTTACAGTATCGATATCATTAAAACGACAAGTAATCAGTTTTATGTAATGGAAATCAATAGTGGAGTCATGATTGAGAATTTTATTAATCAACAGACAGATGGTTATCAACGGGCAAAAGCGATTTATAAAGAAGCCATGATGGAAATGTTTAATGGAAATAAGTGAATAAAGAATAGAATAATAATCCACTAAATAACAACAAAAGTCAAAGAAGAAGTTTGTAAAGAAAAGAAGTGAAATATCATGATCAATTATCAAAATCGGAAAGTAGAAGCTAATGGTTGTCTAGGCTGTAGCTATGCGAACCTTGAATTTAGTTTGCCTTGTGGAATGGCCTACGAGGATGAAACCTTTACTTTATCCCAAGATTGGGAAGTTCCGATACCGGGATTTTTGATTGCCTCACCCAAAAGACATTTAGAAACTTTTATGGAAATGACTAAGGAAGAGAGAATAGAAATATTTGAACTCGTCAATGAAACAATGAAGATCTTAAGAGAAAATCAAATTTGTGAACGTTTTGATGTGATATTTGAAGAAAAACCTAATCGTCATTTCCATATCTGGATTCTTCCTCGGTATGATTGGATGCAGGAATTAGTAGGTGATATTACCGATAATCTAGGGAAAGTTTTTGAATATGCCAAAATTAATCTAAAAACCAAAGAGAATTTTCAAGCGATAGAGGAAATTACTCAACTCGTAAAAAATAAGCTAGTAAAGGAAGTAAAAAATGAGACTAACTAGGCGTTATATTGTAAAAGACATTACCCAACTTCCCTTAAGCACACCAATTAGGTATGAACGATATTATATTCATGATAGATTAAGGATTCAAAAAAAGGGTAACACCAAAGAAAAAGAAATCTTAAATGAAGAAAATGTGATAATTAAAAAAGAAACAATCACTTATGAAGAATTCCAAACTCTACAAGCTTCCGCTTATGCTAAAATTATTAGGGATAGTTATCTTCTTCTAACTGACAAAAATATCTCTATCAAACAATATCTAGATAAGTATGAAGGGTTAAATCGAGTAGAAGTTAGCTTTCAAACTGAAAAAGAAATGAGAGAATATCATAAGAAAGCATGGATGGGTAAAGAAATAACCTCTAGTCCTTTAGCGTTTGATAA
The DNA here is from genome assembly GCA_900543675.1 of uncultured Mycoplasmatota bacterium. Classification (GTDB taxonomy): domain Bacteria; phylum Bacillota_I; class Bacilli_A; order RF39; family UBA660; genus Alloscybalousia. Next base: position 37,048 of record UQRY01000008.1, on the reverse strand, counting down.
AGATCTATCTAAATTAACTCGAGAGGAGTTTCTAACAGAGCTAGAAAAATATTTATCATAAGTACAAATTTTTCTTGCTTTGAGAAACAAAGATAAGATAAAAAATAAATAGAAAGTAGTAGTAAGTAGTATGAAAGAGAAGTATAAACAATATATCAATCAAGATCATTCATTTGATAAAGCAACCATGTTAGGTATATTTTGTCTAATTATCGTAATTGCGGGAATATTTGGTTTTGTCTATGAATTTATCTTTTATTATTTCAATAGTGGAATGACAAAATTTTATTGGCGAGGAGGTAATTTCTTACCGTGGATTAATATCTACGCAATTGGTGCTATTCTAATTTTTTTCCTTACTTATCGGAAGCGTAAAAATCCACTCTTTGTCTTCTTAGTTAGTATGATTTCAACTGGTATATTAGAATATATTGCCGGTTGGGGTATGTTTCACTTTGGAAATGGTTTTCGTTGTTGGGACTATAATAATGAGATTTTAAACTTTGGTAATATCAATGGCTTTGTCTGTTTACGGAGTGTTTTAATCTTTGGAATATCCAGTTTATTGCTAATCTATGTTATTGTTCCCTTTTGCTTTTATTTAGCAAAGAAAATGAATCGTAAGAAGTTTCTAATTCTAAGCTATAGTCTATGTGCAATTTTTCTATTTGATGAATTTTATAATCTAATATTCGCAAGACTTCTATCTTTACCTAGAGCATCCGATATTTATAAATCTTTAGGCTTTTCTTATATGAATTTTTAACAAAGGAGAATAAATATGAATCAACAAAACACGAAGTTAGTAAACAATTATTTAGCCCAAGATGATCAACCGAGAGATTTAGTGGTTTTTGCGAAAAGTTTAGGAATAGAAGTATGTAACTATATGGAACCACGCCCATGTTCATGTTTAGGTGCAAGTTTTATTGGAGAAAGCAAGCGAATTTTCTTGTATTCCGCTATTCCTATCGAAGATAAGAAATTTATCTTAGCTTATCAGCTTGCCGAGTATTTAATAGATGGTGATGAAGAACCAGAATTCTATTCGGTTTTTAGAATAGATAGTATAAACCAAGCAACTTATCATTTGGCTCAACAACTATATGATAGAAGTAAACAGAAAGAAAAAAAGAAAATAAAGGAACTGTAGAAGATGAACGAAAATAAATTAAAACATAGTATCGCTGTAGCTAGGAAAATGGTCGAGATTGCGAAAGAATATAATCTCTCTGATGAAGAACTTTCTAATTGTTTTTTGATTGGTTATTTGCATGATGTTGGCTATGAACTAGCACCAGATGGAAGAAATCACAATAAAGTAGGCGGGGAATGGTTAAAGAAAAATGGATTTAAATTCTGGAAGGAAGTTTACTATCATGGAGAAGTAAATCCGAATTACCAATCTATCTATTTAGATATTTTAAATATGGCAGATATGCAAATAGATGGACTAGGAAACGATGTTGGTTACGAAGGACGATTAGAAGATATCAAAAATAGGTACAAAAAGTATCCGAAAGTGTACCAAGATTGTTGCAGAATAGTAGAAATTTTAAAAGAAAAAGACAACTTTAAATAGAATAGTTTTTCTAATAGAGAAGATATGTGGTGATAAATATTGGATTATATCAATAATAATGCGAAAATTTCTTTGATTAAGAAATATTATAAGCATTCGAAAATTTTCCTAGAATTAGCACTATTAAATTATAGTGGATACAACTTATATATATTATTAACCAAGTCAAAAAAATATAAAAACTATAGACTTAGTTGGTTTGATTTAGATGAAATAAAAGAAAAAAACATAGATAAATATCTTTCTTGCAGTTATATTGACAACAAAGTAATAGATGCGATAGAAAATATTTATTCTAATTTTGAGGTTAATGCCCATTATACAGATGAAGCTTTGACAGATAAAGATATTGTTATTTTAAAGGGAAATATCAAAATAGCCAGTTTTAATGATATAAGTATCCAGTTTAAAAAGTATATTCCTAAGTCTTTAGCGAATTTAACCGATATTTTTCTGCTTGTTTTTCAAAATATGCCCAGAAGATATGAGCCATTTCTCTACAAATTATTGGCCAAATTAACAGACAGTACAGAAAGGTATGAATATAAAGAAGAATTTTCTTTTGATTTATTTAATGAAGAGATAAATAAGATTTTTAAATACCCGATTATCCAAAGAGGAAAACAATATTATGAAGAAGGAAAGATTAAATTCCTAGAAAAAATAGAAAATAGATATTTTGCGATAGTAGAAGGTACAGAAAAATATGTGGTAATCATTAAATATAATGAACAGGAAAAAAGAATGCAAGTATATTGCACTTGCCCATGTGAATTTTATTGTAAACATATATATGCAGTTATTTTGGCAATACGAAATAATAAATTTAATCGTTTTTATAAGACCATGTACAAAAATCCTAATAAAAATTTATTAGAGAGAATTACAGATTTTGATTATTTTTTATGCCTGGGTATTATTGAACAAAATTTTGAAATAATTAATCACTATGGTGAATTAGAACTTGTTCCGATTCTTGATATTAACCATAAATTTAATTGGGAGGTATTAGAAGATACAGATGATGAAGAGCTCACTAAGATGGTTAGAACTTTTCTAGAGGATAATTCATGAGTGAAAGGAGAAAAATATAATGAATATCGATCAAACCTTTAAACCAGATAATCAAACAATTTATCAATTATTTTCTTGCCCAGCTATATATGTTATTCCAAATTATCAAAGACAGTATAGTTGGGGAAATGAACAATTAGAGGAATTATGGAGTGATTTATATGAATCCTATATAAATACACCAAATGAATGTTATTTCTTAGGTTCAATCGTTGTTGTTGACGATGGTGTTGGACATCATGAACTCGTTGATGGTCAACAAAGAATAACTACTTTGATGATTATGTTAAATGTCCTTTTTAAGACATTTCCTAATCTCAATGAAAACTCAAAAGAATTATTGAAGGGAAACTTACAGAAGATTAAACAATTAATCTATTTTGATGAAGGAATTGATCGCTTACAGTTACAGCTTGATCCAAATTATAATACTTCATTTAAACAGATTATTATTTATCCTGAACATTATGAAAATATTCATTACCCAACACAAGCAGAATTGAAAAAGAACGAACCCAAATATAAATTTATCAATACCGCTAAGTTTTTCTATGATAAGTTTAATGAACTATATCAAAAAGAAGGACAAACTGCCTTAGATGAATTTGTCAATTTCATATTATTTAAAACATGTATTATTAAAACAGTATGTACAAATCAATCATTTGCGATTAAATTATTTTTAGTATTAAATGATCGAGGCTTAGAACTTAGTATTTCTGATATTGTAAAATCTTATCTTTTAGATAAGTATGACTCTAACGACAAATATAGTAATGACGATAAAATCGCTTTTAGTAATAATTGGACAGCTATGGAAGAAATCGCTAGTGAATATAATTTTACTATGGATGACTTTCTAGTGTATTATGAATATTTTAAATTAAAGAGTAATCCTAAAAGACAAGTTACTGACGAATTAAAGAAAATCATTCAAAAGTCAGAAGTTACTTTCTTAGTTGATGAAATGAGAGCTTTTTCCGATCATTTAAAAACAATATATAAATCTACTTTACCTGTCATTTATAGTTTAAGATATATTCCTTGGCAAGCTTATGTAATGACTGCTTTAGCGAGTGCTTATCAAGTCGATTATCCTGATAAAGAAGAATTATTTCAAGTGATGAGAAGATTCTTCTATATTTCTTGGATATCCGGAAAAACATTAAATGGGATTAAGCAAACTTCATTTAATTTAATTGAAGCTATAGTGGATAGAAAATCGATAGAAGAAATTCGCACAATGTTAGATAAGTTTATATTTGGAAAGAGACTAATTCGTGATGTCTATCAAGTATTAGAGGATGATGTTTATGATCAGAATTTTTTAAAACCATTAATGTTATCCATTGAATATGAGATAAGAGAGGATATTAATACTAATTTTTATAAGTTAAATAATACGATTCATTTAGATCATATCTTACCTCAGCGATTTGATAAAAGGCTTGATGAATGGAAAAATATTAAAGATATATCTCTCGCAAAGACTTACCTGAATAAATTAGGGAATATGGCCTTGTTACAAGGAAGTAAAAATGAAGAAGCACTAAATCATGGTTTAGATAGAAAAATTAAGATCTATCAAGGAGAAGGAAACAAAAAGAACGGAATAACCACTTTTGATACTACTAAATGGATCATCGATAAGTATAATAAAGGAGATACTGTTTGGGATGTTCAACATATTATGGATCGCCAAAAGGACTTACTCGAGTTGATTGAAGATATGTTAGATATTTCTAAAGAAGATATAGATAAAGTAGTAGAAGAGGAACCAAGAATAAATGCTTTTCATAAATGGAAATATGAAAATGAATATTTGACGAATAAAGGGTTGGTATTAAGTATATTGAAACATTATATTAATGAAAATCATATCCATGATTATTTTTCTATACCTGATGAAATTAGAAATTTTAAAATGTATTCTCATGAATTAATAAAAAATGAAATAGAAGAAGATTATGCTTATACAAAACTAGAATGTAATGACTTAACGGTCTATGTAAGAACAATATGTTTACGAAATGATACCAATAAATTTATCCAATTAATGAAAAAGTATTATGATTTTGATTTAGAAAAATTAGATAATCAAGCACTAGCTAACGAACTTATATGATAAGATTTTTAGTATATAAAAATATTGAAAATGAAAACCTTTAAAAGAAAAGCGAATAATACGGAAGAGAAAAAAATGATTAAAGAATTAGAAATAGAAACCAAACATTTAATTCTAAGAAAAGCCAAAGTAGAAGATCTGGATTTAATTTGGAAGAATATATGGTACGATAGACATATCGCAGAAAATATGTTATGGGAAGTAACCACCAGTCTAGAAGAAGCGAAAAAAAGAATGGAGAGAACAATAAAATATCAGAGTGAACATTATGCCTATTTTGTATGCTTAAAAACGAATGATGAAGCAATTGGCTTCTGTGGAGTGAATGAACAAGAAAAAGGGATATATGAAGAAAGCGGAATCTGTATTGCCACAAAGTATCAAGGTAGGGGATACGGAAAAGAAGTTGTATCTGCATTAAAAGATTTAGTGTTCTCCAAATTAAAAGGAGAAAGATTTATCTATGGTTGTTTTCAATCAAATGAAAAATCGAAAAAAGTTTGTTTATCCCAAGGATTCAAATATTTAAAAAGTGAGTCTCACGTAAGAGAATATGATAAAATGAAATACATTTCAGATTATTATTATCTGGATAAAGAAATGTATGACAAAGAAACTAATCAAAATAGTAGATAATAGAAGGTGAACAAATATGATAATTAATTACTCAGATCAAGAAATTATCGAAGGGAAGAAATCTATTTTTTTAGCAGGACCGACACCAAGAGGAGAAAACGTTATCTCGCGGCGAACAGAAGCTTGTCAACTATTAGAAAATTTAGGCTTTGATGGTGTTGTATACGTACCAGAATATTCTAATTGGAAACCTAAGACAGACTATGTTGATCAAGCAATATGGGAAAGGGTAGCACTAACAAAGGCAACTGTAATTTTATTTTGGGTACCAAGAAAATTACCAGATATGGCAGCTTTTACCACAAACGTAGAATTTGGATATTGGTTGCATAGTGGCAAAGTGATTTATGGAAGACCAGATGATGCTTCAAAAATAAAATATTTGGATTGGTTATATCAAACAGATTATCATCAGGAACCTTATACTGATTTAGAATCTCTTCTAAAAGCATCCACCCAATTAACAAATATTCTAGATGATGAAAAGAACCAAGAAATATTACCTTTAGAAGAGCGAGTGATAGTGAAAAAAATAAGTAAAGACAGGTAACATATAAAAAGTAAAGAATAGGCATGTCCTATTAGAACGCAGTGAGTAATTTTATAATTGATCTTACATAATTAACTATACTAAAATAATTTTATCAAGATAGAAAGGAACGAAAAAATATGTTTAGTCCAAAAATAGAAACCGAGCGATTATTTTTAAGAAGATATAAAGAAACGGATATAGATGTGCAATATGAAATAATCACGGATGAAAGATTATCGAAATATTTTAAGTTCCCAAGCTTAACGAAAGAAGAGGAACTAGAATGTATAAAAGAGTGGATTGCTAGCGTTGATATAGATAAACACGAGAAATGGGTTATTGAATTAAAAGAAAATAAAAAGGCAATTGGAAATATTTCAGTAAATGAAATTAACAAGAAAAATAATTATTGTAATGTTGGTTATGTGATTATATATGATTATTGGGGAAAAGGATACGCTGCAGAAGCTTTAAAAGCTGTATCTGATTATTTACTTAATGATAGAAGGTATTATTTAGTAGAATGCTCTTGTAATGAACTAAATAAACAATCATCTAGGGTAATGGAAAAAGCGGGATTTAAAAAAGATGGTTATATTGCTAATAGAAGATTGAATAAAGATGGAACATATTCTGGAGTTGAATATTATAGTAAAAAAAATAAAGAATAAGAAAAAAGTAAATATAAACTAACGAAATATAAAGATAACAAAGTTATGCAACAGCTTGTTGCATAAGTTCCGTGGGGGCATAATGTAGTCTTAATGGATAAAGTAAAAGATAAAAAAATCAGAAAGGTTTATTTACAAGGAATAATAAAAATGGTTGGGAAAAACAAAGAAGAAAAAAATTAAATGTAGAATGAACTAATATTCATATAGATATGAAAAGTAGTGATAAAAATGAATAATGAGAACCCAATCTACTGATTGACTACGATTTATTGCAACTTCTTCGCAAACTCTTATAAATAAAGAAATTAATTGATTTTTCGTTTAAAAAAGGGAAAAAATCATTAAAATTTGATAAAAATATAGTGATTTTAATGATATTTATGATGAGAATTGGAAAGGCGATTACAACGTTGTAACCTCCTCTTGTAAAAACGAAAGGATGTGATAATATTGAAAAAGGAAAATGAAATGACATTAAATAATGATAATGAGTTAATAGATGTTGAAAATATTTATCAGGATATACGAAGTAAGATAATAAATGCTAGAGAAAAAATGTTTAAATATATTGATACTACCATGACAGAAGTGTATTGGTATGTTGGTAAAATAACTTATGAGCTATCTGAGAATAGCACAAAGGCAAGTTATGGAAAAAAGATAATTGATGCTTTATCTTCTAAATTAACCAAAGAATTTGGAAGTGGTTTTTCTTCAGTAAGTATTAGAAGAATGCGAAGATTTTATGAAATGTATCCAATATGGTCGGCAGTGCCGACCGAATTATCTTGGTCGCATTTTCAAGAACTGATTAGAATAGATCGCAAAGAGGAAAGAAAATTTTATGAACAAGAAGCGATTAAATCGAATTGGGGATACAGGGAGCTAAACAGACAAATCAATACAAAATTGTATGATAGATATTTAATATCCCCTGATAAAGAACTAATTATTGAAAATTCCAAAAAGGGGTTAATTGAAAAACAACCAGAAGAACTTTTGAAAAATCCCTATATATTTGAATTTGCGGGATTAAAAGAAAATAGAAACTATTTAGAAACAGATTTAGAAACAGCGCTATTATCACATTTAACGGAATTTTTGTTAGAATTAGGCAGAGGATTTTCGTTTGTGGCTAACCAACAACGTATAAAAATAGGAACAGAATATTATTATCCTGATTTAATATTCTATAATAGATTAGCAAAGTGCTTTGTAATAATAGATTTAAAAATTGGTAAACTTACTCATCAGGATATTGGTCAAATGCAAATGTATGTAAATTATTATAAGAAGACGCAAATGATTGAAGGAGAAAATGACCCTATTGGCATACTACTATGTGCTGATAAGGATGATGCAGTTGTAGAGATGATATTAGGAGATAGTGTAAAAAATGTGTATGCCTCAAAATATTTAACATATTTGCCTACTAAAGAAGAACTGATTAAGATAATTCGTGATGAAAAAGAATTATATGAATTAGCAAATGAAACGGGTGATAAAAATGAATGAAAATAAAACAAATATTAACTCATATCCCGGCCATATGGCGAAAGCAAGACGGGAAATCAAAGAAAAAATAGATCTTATCGATATTGTATACGAGGTAGTAGATGCTAGGATGCCAATTAGTTCTAAAGTAAAAGATATTGATACTTTATTAAAGGACAAGCCTAGAATATTAGTCGTTACTAAATATGATCTTTGTGATAAGGAAGAAACTGACAAGATTCTAAAAAATTACGAGAAACAAGGTTACAGTGTAATTCCAGTTATGTTAAACCAATCAGGAACAACCGATAAAATTATCAAAGAAAGTAATAGGTTATTAGAACCAGTCCAACAAATGCGAATAAAAAAAGGATTGAAACCACGAAATATTAGAGCTTTAGTCATTGGAACGCCCAACGTAGGAAAGAGTACGCTAATTAATAGTCTTGTAAAGAAAAAAGTAGTTAGTACAGGAAATCGTCCAGGTGTGACCAGAAATTTAAGTTGGATAAGAATTGGACAAGGAATAGAACTTTTAGATTCACCAGGTATTCTATGGCCAAAGTTAGATGATCAATATCAAGCCAAAATTTTAGCTTGTCTCTCTTCGATCAAAGAAGAATTAGTTGATCCTGAGATGCTCGCTATGTTTGTCGTCGACCTATTAAAAAGATTATATCCAGAACGTCTAAAAGAACGCTATAAATTGGTTAATTTAGATAATGAAGAAAATATCTTAGAAGAGATTGCCAAACGTAGAGGTGCATTAAAAAAAGGTGGTATAATTGATTATGATAAAACTTACCAAATTATTTTACGGGATATGAAGGAAAATAATTTTGGTCCAATTACCATAGATAGATTAAAAGAAGAGTAAGCAGGGCAAGGAGAGAATAAATATGGGCGAAGAAGTTGTTTATATTTCTAAATTAGATCGTGGAAATGGTTTTTTACTTAGACACGAAAAAAATAAACAAGTACTAGAAGAAACAGTAATTCATAATGAAGAATTATTGAGTAAGATGTTAAAGGGAAGCGAAAAAGAAGTAGAACATGTCTATTTAAAGAAAGATTGTTTGACGTTCTGTTTACCGCCAGAGAAACATTTAAATAGAAAAATTTGTTTTGATCAATATTCTGAATTGAGAAAGTTACCTATGTTTTCTAAGGTGTTCAAACGAGCTTATCTTCGGGCGACTGAACCGGTAGAAGTTAATGCATACTATGATGCGCCTGAACATCTAATTACTAAAGGAAGAAGTAAAGTAGCTATTGGGGCAGTACTTGGACTATGCGCCACTTTAACAATAACTGCTTTATCCTTATCCTCATTAGAAAATGAAGAATCTTTGGGTAAAGACATTTCAACTAAAACAGTAACAGCTAAAGAAGAAACTGTAGATTTTGAGCCTATGATATCAACGGATGCGATCATGGAAGAAATAAACAGTAATCAAACTACTGAAGAACTAGTATATAATCAACCTAACATGGATTTAGATACGCAAAGAATAATTAAACAAGTAGCAGAAGAGTATCAAGTACCTTATCGTTATTTGATGACAATTGCCGATGTAGAATCGGATGGCAAATTCGATAATCATGGCGTAATCAGCAGTAGTGACGATTACGGAGTCATGCAGATTAATAAAGCCAATATTCCTACACTATGTGAGCGATTAAATACAACTCCAGATAGTATTCTCTATGATGATGAAACCAATATCCGAGCTAGTGCCACTATCTTAAAAGATATTATTAACTTATGTGAACAAAAATATGGTACTGTTAACGATGAGGAAGTATATGGTTGTTATAATGGTTGGATCAATTGGCGGGAAAAAGAAATTTCTAGAAATTATGTAGAAAAAGCACTAAATTTACAGAATACGATCTATAACGATGCGAATATGGTAAACACGGAAGAATTAGAAATGAAGGTTAGTAAATAATGGAGCAAGTAGATTTATATCAGTATGAAAAAGAATTACAAAAAGAAGGAATAAACTTAATCGCAGGAGTAGATGAAGTAGGACGTGGGCCTTTAGTTGGTCCAGTCGTTGTAGCCTGTGTCATTTTACCCCAAGATTTTGTTTTAGAAGGACTTACTGACTCTAAAAAGTTATCAGAGAAAAAAAGAGAAAAATTCTATGACTATATCATGGAACATGCATTAAGTGTTTCGATTAGTGAAAAAAGCGAAAAAGTAATCGATGAAGTAAATATCTATGAAGCAACTAAACTTGCGATGTACGAAGCAATCGAGAAAAGTCCAATTCAACCAGAACATGTACTAATTGATGCGATGAAATTGGAAGATTTAGCCATTCCTCACACATCAATTATTAAAGGAGATGCCAAAAGTATTTCGATTGCAGCCGCAAGTGTTATTGCCAAAGTAACAAGGGATAGAATGATGAGGGAATTAGATAAAAAATATCCTGAATATGGATTTGCTGCTCATAAGGGTTATGGAACAAAAAAACATTTAGAAGCATTAGAAAAATACGGGATTTTAGATTGTCACCGTAAAAGTTTTGCTCCAGTTAAAAAATACGTAAATAACGTTTGACAAGCCAAGTAGAATATGATAAATCTAGTAATGGGGGATGAGAACATGTACGATATGGATAATAGAACAGAAGACTTACGAAGATTACAGGCTGGAAATTTGGTTGGAAAGATTTTATTAAAATTTCATTTATGTAGACAAATAGGAGGATATCCTGTTTTTCAAGCAATAGACGGAAATAGAGATTTAGAACAGTTAGCTAGTTTTATTGCTTCTAATGATATTGATTTAAAACAGTCGTTAAGAGATTTTTATATGTCATTAGAATTGGCTCAAGAAAAACTTCAGAGTATAACTACCTCAAGTTTTAGATTGATCGATGAAGAAATAAAAAGATACCAACAATTAAAACAAGTAATTGATATTGAAAGTGAAAAACCATATTTAGATAATACCACTGTAGCGGATTGGTTAAAAATGAATTTAGGAAATGGTAGCTTTTCTAATACAGAAGTAAGACAAACAGTAGAATCATTAGGAAAAATAAAAAGAAAGAAAATGGATATATAACGTTAATTTTCTTTCTTTTTTTGTGTTTATTTTCATAAGATGGATTGGAGAGTGATCAAATGTATCAGCCAATATCATTGAAATATGAATTTCAGGATCTAGAGCCAATTATTTCTGAACAGACGATGCGTAGACATTATCAAGATCATTATTTACGTTATTTAAAAAAATTAAACGCCGTACTCCAGAAAAATAATTTTTCTTATCATTATCCGATAACGAGTATTTTCCGAAATATCGATGCATTTCCCTTACAAGATAGGGATGAGATATTATATAATGCTGGAGGAGCGGTCAATCACGAAATATACTTTAATTCTCTAACCCCTAATCAAAAAGAAATTCCTGAACCCTTACGGAATGCATTGATTCAAAAGTATGGTAGTATTGAGCAATTTAAAGCGCAAATACTAGATTATGCCGATAGTTTGGTAGGCTCGGGTTATGTATTTCTGGCAGTAAATACACAAGGAGAATTATTACTTATGAACTTGCCAAATCAAGATTCTCCGTACTCTTTCTTTTATACGCCAATTTTAGCTATCGATGTATGGGAACATGCTTACTATGTTGATTATGGAAATAATCGTAGAACATATATGCAAGGATTGTTAGAAAAGATTGATTACGATGAAGTAAATAAAAATTATCAACAAGTAATTAATAAACTAAAAATCCCAAACAATGAATAGTAGAGCCTAAATACTTCATTAATCCATATGATATTTCTATCTATTTCTTTTGAACATCGTTTATAAATAAAATGACTATTCTTAGAAAGATAAGAATAGTTTTTTCATGATAAAAGAGTTTCCCCAACATACGCGAATATAAATTGACTCTCATCTAAAAAAGCTTTATACTGAATATAAAGTAGGAGAGTGTAAAATGAAACAGACAAATAATAAAAAAATAGGGTTAATGCTCTTTCTATTAGGAATTATTTTCGTAACACTAGGTGCAAGTTACGCCTATTTCACCGCAACTGGTCAATCAGAACAACAAGTAGTAGAAAGTGGTACACTAAGTATTCTTTATGAGACGGGGCAAGACATTCAAGGAGAAAGTATTTTGCCAAGTGAGGAAGAAAATGCCAAGATTCATCAATTTACCATTAACAATAACGGAACATTAGATGCCCACTATACAATTAGTTTTGTAGATATTTCGTTAACCAAGAATAATATGGACACCTTTTCTTCAAATCTAAAATGGGCACTTTATACTACCGATAGTAGTTATACGGAAACTTCACTCGTAAAAGCAGGAAGCTTCTCTTCGGAATATGGCTACTTAAGTGGAGATGACACCTTTGTATTAAAGAATAACCTAGTCTTAGAAGCAGGAAATCAAGCGCATTATCTATTAAAAATATGGTTACAAGAAACCGGATATCCCCAAAATGAAGACCAAAATATCAATCTTTCGATGAAAGTTCAAGTAGAAACTTTAGAAAAACAAGAACCTACCTCTAAGTTATCGATGTTAAGAGAAAGAAATAGCGATACTTCGACAGAACTTTTTTATGCTTATCGAGATTCTATAACGAAAATCATCTTCCAAAATCGTTTAAATCCACCAACAGAAAAAGTAGAGGAATGGGATGTGTCGACCAACAATGATGGCAATTGTATGGCCTATTTAGTATCAACAACAGAAACAGATACACCAACCTATACTTTATATATTCAAGGCAATGACGAAATTTATTTAGAAAGTGGTTTGTATCTATTTTATCAATTTTCTAACTTACAATCCGTAGAGGGACTCGAGTATGTAAATACATCTAAAGCTAATACCTTAAAATCTATGTTTAATGAATGTAGTCATTTAGTTTCTTTAGATCTCAGTCACTTTGATACAACCAATGTCTTAGACCTCAGCTACATGTTTAGAAATTGTACGAACTTAACTGAAGTTGATCTTTCTAGTTTTATCACCTCTAAAGTAACCACGATGGCTGTTATGTTCAAAGACTGTACTAATTTAAAGAGCTTAGATGTTTCTAAATTCGATACTTCTAATGTCACCAATATGACGTATATGTTTATGGGGTGTAGTTCCCTTGATACCTTAGATGTTAGTCATTTTAATACCTCGAAAGTAACCGATATGAGAAGTTTATTCTACGGCTGTAGTAATTTGACTAGTCTTGATATCAGTCATTTTGACACTTCTAAAGTAACCGATTTAGGCTATCTATTTTACGGATGTAGTAAACTAACCTCAATAGACGTTTCTCATTTTAATACCACTAGCGCAAAGATTATGTTCTCTATGTTTTCAGGTTGTAGTAGCCTAACTTCGATCGATGTCAGTAGCTTTACTACCAATCAAGTAACAGGATTAGAGTATATGTTCGCTAACTGTAGTAGTCTAACAGAATTGAATTTAGAAAACTTTAATACTGAAAAAGTAACCAATATGAATTCAATGTTCTATAATTGTCGGAAATTAACTTCCCTACAAATGAGTAACTTCGATACTTCTAATGTAACCGATATGGGTTCTATGTTCTATAATTGTGTTGGTTTCACTACTTTAGATTTAAGCTTCCTAGATACAAGTAGTGTAAAAACAATGAAACTTATGTTCTACAACTGTAATCAATTAACGAATTTAGTCCTTAATAACTTTGTAACTACAAATGTAGAGAACATGAATGGAATGTTTACCAGCTGTAATCGTTTAGAAACACTAGATTTAAGTACTTTTGACACCTCAAAGGTAACCGATATGGGAAGTATTTTCTTAAATTGTAAAAGCTTACAAAACCTCAACATCAAGAACTTTGTTTTTAATCAAGTAACCGTAAATACAAACATGTTTACCAATGTACCGACGACAATTCAAATTATGGTTAAAGATAGTTCAGCTCAAGCCTTTGTCCAAGAAAAGTTGGGAGCAGGTAAGGGAAACGTCATTATTTCAAGTTAGATAAGAACTTAAAAAATTCTTATCTTTTTTTCTTGACATATGACAACTTGTCAGCATATAATGTATAGGTATGACAGATTGTCATAAGGAGGTGGATGATGCCATCTAAGACATTTTTGAATTTACCCAAAGATAAACAGAAGACGTTGATAGAAGCAGCGGAACGAGAATTTTCTCGCGTTGATTTTTTTTCCTCTTCTATTAACCAAATTATTCAAGATGCAGGTATTTCTAGAGGTAGTTTCTATATGTACTTCGAAGATAAGGAAGATTTATACTTCTATGTTTTAGAAAAGCATGTCTATACATTATACTGTCGGTTTCTAAAATATTTAGATGAAAATGCAGGGGACTTTATCCAAGCGTGGCACCAATTACACACCTACATTTTAACTTCCTGCTTACAGAAAGAAAACTCACTATTTAAGAATATGTTTTTAAATATGCGATATACTACCGATAGAAAGATGTCATTAAAGCCTCCTAAAGAAGTCATTAGGAAAAAACATCAAGAACTGATGTCTCATATTGACAAAAACAAATACCGTTATTCTTCTGACGAAGAATTGTTAGAAGCTTTTTCGTTAGTGATGTTAGTCAGTATGAGTTCTATTGCTTATACCTTGATGAATCCTAAAGAACAAGAAAAAGAAGCCAAAATATATGATCAAAAACTAGATATCATTCGATATGGTGTCATGAGAAAGGAGAAATAATGTGTTAAAAGTATTTAGTTATTTGAAAAAATCAGCCTTGTCTATTTTACTGATTATTGCCCTTTTAATCGTGCAGGCTATCTGTGATTTAAGTCTACCAGATTATACTTCTCGGATTATTAATGTCGGCGTGCAACAAGGGGGAATTGAAAGTGCAGTACCTGAAGTAATGAGACAAGGAGAATTCGATGATGTTTTACTTTTCGTCGATGATCAAACCAAAGACGAGATTCTAGAACAATACCGATTAGTAGATAAAGATACTTTAGATGAGGAAGAATACGAAAAATTAGTCAAAAAGTATCCAGCTTTAGAAGAAGAAGCATTATATCTACTAGAAGATACTAGTTCTAGTGAAAAAGAAGAATTAGAAGATAACTTGACAGAGCCCTTACTCATTCACTACATGCTAACTGCTAATAGTGAAGAAGGAAAGAAAATCGAAGCCCAAATTAAAGAAAATCTACCTAGCGAAATGCAGGAAATGCCTTTGATAGAAATCCTAAAGGCAATGCCAGAAGAAGAAATGGAAAAAATGAGAGAAGCAGCGAATGAACAGTTTGCTTCACTTCCAAATTCAATTGCTTCGCAAAGTGCAATTGCCTCTATAAAAGCAGAATACCAAGCAATTGGAATGAACACAGACAACATGCAAACCAAATACATCTTTATTTCTGGAGCTAAGATGTTAGGAATTGCTTTACTTAGTATGTTAACGACGATCAGTGTCGGATTTATTGGTGCCAGAACCGCCGCAAGACTCGCTCAAGATCTAAGAAATGATGTGTTCAAGAAAACGATGAGTTTTGGTACAACTGAATTCAAACAATTTGGTGTAGCTTCGTTAATCACTCGTACGACAAACGATATTCAACAAGTACAAATGGTAATGGTATTTACTTTACGTATCTTATTCTATGCACCGATCATTGGTGTTGGTGGAGTAATTAAAGCCTTGAATGCCAATTCATCCATGGCATGGATTATTGCTGTAGCTGTAGTTGCTGTTATGTCATTAATGGTACTCATGTTTGCACTTGTTATGCCAAAATTCAAGAAAGTACAAAAATTAATTGATAAACTAAACCAAGTAACCCGTGAAATTCTAAACGGAATTCCAGTTATTCGTGCATTTAGTAACCAAAAGAAGGAAGAAAAAAGATTCGACGAAGCCAACCGCAACTTACGAAAAACTACTCTTTTCGTCGACAGAGCAATGGCTATGCTTATGCCAACCATGATGTTCGTCATGAACTCGATCAGTATCCTAATCGTATGGAAAGGTGCTCATGGTATCGATCAAGGAATCATGCAAGTCGGAGATATGCTTGCTTTCATTCAATACACCATGCAAATCGTAATGGCCTTCTTAATGGTGGCTATGTTCTCCATTATGTTCCCACGTGCCAATGTATCTGCAGGGCGTATTGCTGACATTCTAAATACAGAACCAGCTGTTCAAGATCCAGAACATCCTAAATCATTTAGTAAACGAATCGGTGGCTTAGTAGAATTTAAAGATGTTAGCTTTAAGTATCCAGATTCTGATGAAGATGTCTTAACAGATATTACTTTTACCGCAGAGCCTGGTAAAACGACGGCTTTTATCGGTTCAACGGGTAGTGGTAAGAGTACCTTAGTTAACTTGATTCCTCGTTTCTTCGATGTTACAGATGGAGAAATCTTAGTAGACGGTGTAAATATCAAAGATGTAAAACTACATGATTTACATACGAAGATTGGGTTTGTCCCACAAAAGGGAATCTTGTTCTCTGGAACAATTCGTTCGAATATTGGCTACGGAAAAGAAGATATCACGAATGAGGAAGTTGAACGTGCAGCAAGAATCGCTCAAGCAGAAAGCTTTATTTTAGAAAAAAGCAAAAAATATTCATCACCGATTTCTCAAGGAGGAACCAATGTCTCTGGTGGCCAAAAACAACGTTTATCGATTGCCCGTGCGGTAGCCACTGACCCAGAAATTTATATTTTCGACGACAGTTTCTCCGCCTTAGACTTCAAAACGGATGCTGAGCTTAGAAAAGCATTGAATAAAGAAACCAAGGGTTCTACTGTTTTAATTGTTGCCCAGCGAATCAGTACTATCCTTCATGCCGATCAAATCATCGTTCTACACGAAGGTAAGATCGTTGGAAAAGGAACACATAAACAGTTATTAAAATCGTGTGATATCTACAAAGAAATCGCAGCTAGTCAATTATCAAAGGAGGAATTAGAGAATGAGTAAAGATACAGAAAAAACACCAAAATCTCCTCGTCGTGGTCCAGGACATGGTCCAGGCGGTGGTGCTAATACCTCTTATGAAAAAGCCAAAGATTTTAGCGGAACAATGAAAAAACTACTTAAGCACTTATCTCAATATAAAATTCTTATTCTTTTAGTTATTTTATTCTCAGTAGGAAGTGCCATTTTCTCTATTATTGGTCCAAAAATCTTAGGAAATGCGACAACAGAGATCTATAACGGTCTAATCGGTAGAGTAACGGGTACTTCAGCAGGAATTCAATTTGATAAGATTGCGGGTATACTATTAACTTTACTTGGACTATATGGAATCAGTATGATTTTTTCTTACATTCAAGGTTGGATCATGGCTGGAGTCAGTCAGAATATTACTTATGGATTAAGAAAACAAATTTCAGAAAAAATTCATCGCATGCCACTTAAATATTTTGAATCAAAGACAACTGGTGAAGTACTATCTCGTATTACCAACGATGTCGATACTGTAAGTCAAAACTTAGATCAGAGTCTAACTCAAGTAATTTCTTCGTTTACTTTAGCAGTTGGTGTTATCATTATGATGTTTACCATCAGTCCATTAATGACTTTAGTTACTCTATTGATTATTCCATTCTCTTTCATCTTTGTAATGCTTATCGTAAAGAAGAGTCAAAAATACTTCGCTGAACAACAAGAATACTTAGGACATGTAAATGGACAAATCGAAGAAATCTATTCTGGTCACGATGTCGTTAAATTATTTAATGGCGAAGAAAAAGAATTAGCTAAATTTAAAGAGATGAATAAAACATTATATAACTCAGCATGGAAGAGTCAATTCCTATCCATGATGATGCATCCGATTATGACATTCATCGGTAACTTAGGTTACGTTGCGGTTTCTATTTTAGGTGGATGGCTTGTTATTCAAAACAAAATTCAAGTAGGAGATATTTTATCATTCACTCAGTATGTAAGAAGCTTTACGCAACCATTATCTCAAGCCGCACAGATTATGAATCTACTTCAAGCGATGGCGGCTGCCGCAGAAAGAGTATTTGAATTCTTAGAAGAAGAGGAGGAAACCCCTACCGTTAGTCATCCAGTTTCTTCTAAAGGATTGAAGAGTAACATTACTTTCGAACATGTTAAATTTGGGTATCGTCCAGATCAAGTGATTATTCACGATTTTAACGCAAATATTAAGCCTGGTATGAAAGTAGCAATCGTCGGTCCAACCGGAGCTGGAAAAACCACTATCGTTAAATTGTTGATGCGTTTCTATGATGTCAACAGTGGAGCGATTAAAGTAGATGGCCATAATATTAAAGACTTTGATCGTAATGATTTACGAAGTATGTTCGGTATGGTTCTACAAGATACTTGGCTCTATTCTGATACAGTTCGTGAAAACATTCGCTACGGTAAGTTAGATGCAACAGATGAACAAGTAGAAGATGCCGCAATTGCTGCCCATGTTGATCACTTTATCCGAACTCTTCCCGATGGATACGATATGATTATCAACGAAGAGTCTGATAACATCTCCGGTGGACAAAAACAATTACTTACTATCGCCAGAGTAATCTTAAATGATCCACAAATTCTAATTCTAGATGAAGCAACTTCTTCAGTAGATACGAGAACAGAAATCTTAATCCAAAAAGCAATGGATCACTTAATGGAAGGTAGAACAAGCTTCATTATTGCGCACCGTCTATCGACAATTCGTAATGCTGATTTGATTTTAGTCATGAAGGACGGCGACATTGTTGAACAAGGTAACCACGAAGAATTATTAAAGAAAAATGGCTTTTATGCTTCGTTATATAACTCTCAATTCGAAGATGTCGGTTAGAATAAAACTCGTCTTAAACAGTGTAAAAAGACGAGTTTTTCTATTGAAATGAATCTCTCTTTATACTATACTTTATATAGTAAGGAGGATTTAAATGAAAGATAAGAAAAATGGGTTTACTTTAGTCGAACTATTAGCGGTTATTGTTATTCTAGCCATTATTTTAACTATCGCAATTCCTAATGTAATTTCTTCTTTAGATAAGAGTAGGAGAGATACTTATGTTGCTGATGCAAAGAAATTTTTATCTATGGCCAAATACGAAATTGGAAATAAAATTTCTAAACCAGCTAGTGGGGAAATTGTTCGCCTTAATCTTGCTTGTGTAGATAACGAAGACTTAGTGAGTGATCCCGACGGAAACCCTTATGACGAAGAGAACTCTTTTGTTGCCGTAGTAAGAAAAGACGATGTGTTAGTTTACTATGTTCATTTGATGTCAACAGGTGGTAAACGAGGAGTCTATTTGACTCAGAAAGAGAACCTAGATAAGGATGACCGCATCACCTATGTAAAAAATAATATTCAACCATTAACAGATGCACAAATTAAAGAAGTTACTGGTGTAAATGGTAGCATTCGAGTCTGTCAGTAAAAAATATAATAAAAAGAATCAGGAGTAATAAAGAGGTACTTCTGATTTTTTCTTGCGTGAAGTAAGAGAATGAGATATAGTAAAAATAGTATTAAAAAAGAAATTATCTAGACAAGAGAGGAAGAAAATCATATATGATAAAAGATAGGATAAAAAAATGGGACTTACAAGAACTAACCTACCAAGAATTAAAAAGAATGAACGATGATGAGTGGATATTAATCAACAGTAATGTTGTTTACTCTCTTCTTGCCTACTATCATGGTCATCCGTTAGATTCAGAGGAAAGAAAAAATCTAGAAGTATTAACGCAATATAGTGAAGATATTAATGTGATCGGCTTTGGTGCACATAGAAATGAAGAAGGTGCGTTTTTCTACCATATTCCTGTCGGAGTAGCGAAAATAGTTTTATCTCCATGGAAAAACGAAGAACGAATTTTATCAAGACCATATGTAATTTTTAGAGATTTGGAACAGAGAATACCGTTTCCTCCGTCCAAATTGCCAGAATTAAGAATAAAATACCATGCTTTTTTAGTAGAACAGCGAAAAAAAATAGATCAAGAAGAGGAAAAAAGAAGTTCAGGTATTGTGAAACCATGGGAAATAAATAAAAAACACCAAAAGAAAAAAACTTTATACTAACTGAATAAAATAAGTGGAAAATTAGATTTATGGGAAAAGCGCTGTGCTTCGTTATAAGTAAATGAATAAAAAAGATGGGACAAAATAAAGGATATTTAATGGATAGAAAGGAAGTAAAATACATGATAGAAAAAACTTTATTTGAATATTGGACAGAAAACGCATTAACTTATCAAGATTTAGAAAAAATGGCAGATGACGAATGGGTATTAGTAAATAGTAATGTATTATACTATCTTCTTTCTTATTATCAAAGAAGGAAAGTGGATACTAGAGATTTTCAATGCAGAGAAATTTTATCCCAACATTTTGAAGATATTCATATTTTAAAATATTATACCGGAATAGACGAAGAAAATGCCATGTACCAGCATTTGTCAGTAATGGACGTTAAAATACTTTTTATGCCTTGGAAAGAGGAAAAATGCATCCTGTCAAGACCTCTTGTGGTTTTAAAAGAGAATAATCACAAATTCCCGTTTTCGTTTTCTCAATTCAAGAAGTGGAGAAACTCGTATATTCAAGAAAAAAGATTGGAAGAGGAGAAAGAAAGTAACCAACAGGAACTAATTTATAGAAACAAAAGAGGATACATGGTATAGTAAAAGCTAAGAAAAACAAAAAGTAGTAAAATGAGTATCAGCATAAATAATAAATATAAATATGAAGCAATACTCATTTTTGTTCCTCACTATTTTTAAAGAATGAAGCTAAAGTTTATTGACGAAAAAAATCGAATGTGCTATGATGTTAATGTAAACAAAATAGGAGAGGAGAGAATGTTGAAATGAAAAAATTGAACAAGAAAGGTTTTACCTTAATCGAGTTATTGGCGGTTATCGTAATCTTAGCAGTGTTATTAGCAATCGCAGTACCTGCAGTAAGTAACTATATCAATACCTCTAAAAAGAGTGGATATATCGATACCGTTAAGATGTATGTCGATGCGGCAAGAAATGCTTCAATCAGTGAAACTTTCGATTTCCCATCAGACATGAATCATGCAACTGTTATCGGATTCGATGAGTTAAAAGATTTACTTGAAAAAGGTGGAGCTACTAGTTCATACGGAAATGAATGGACGACAGCAAATTCTTACGTAGTCATCGTAAACGAAGGAAGTTCAAATGAAAATCCAAAATATGTTTACTATGTAGCTGCATATGATAGTAAATATGCTATCGGTGAAGTTTCAGGTGGTTCAAGTAAAGCTCGTATTGTTAATGCTGACGAATTAGGAAACGGTAACGTAGTCAGAGTATCAGCAGGTTTAAATACACCATCTAAAACTGATAAGTTCGAGAAAAATACACCAAGTGGTGAAGCATCATACATCGCTGTTGATGGTAGTGGTACAATTATAATCGACGAGGTTTACTAGAAATAAGATAATTTGGACTATTGACATTTTTTGTGTCAATAGTTTTTCTTTGCTTAAAATAAAAAAGGGCGATCTAAAAAAGAAAAAAACTTGTTTTTGGATAAAATAAAAGAAAATATGATCGTATTTGGACAAAAAAAGAAAAAAACACGACTTTATGACATGTTTAGATATTTACACTAAAAATGTAAATAATAAAAATATAAATAAATAATATTGACGGCACATTTTACATTATGCTATGATGATAACGTAAACAAAATAGGAGAGGAGAGAATTTAAAAATGAAAAAATTAAATAAGAAAGGTTTTACCTTAATCGAGTTATTGGCGGTTATCGTTATCTTGGCTGTATTATTAGCAATCGCAGTACCTGCAGTAAGTAACTATATCAATACCTCTAAAAAGAGTGGATATATCGATACCGTTAAGATGTATGTCGATGCGGCAAGAAATGCTTCAATCAGTGAAACTTTCGATTTCCCATCAGACATGAATCATGCAACTGTTATCGGATTCGATGAGTTAAAAGATTTACTTGAAAAAGGTGGAGCTACTAGTTCATACGGAAATGAATGGACGACAGCAAATTCTTACGTAGTCATCGTAAACGAAGGAAGTTCAAATGAAAATCCAAAATATGTTTACTATGTAGCTGCATATGATGGTAAATACGCTATTGGTGAAGCAGCATCTTCTGGAACTGTAGCCCGTATTGTTAACGCTGACGAATTAGGAAATGGTAACGTAGTCAGAGTAAGTTCAGGATTAGCTCTTCCAACAAAAGGAGCTAATACGATGAAAAAAGGAACAGCAGCAAGTGGTGAAGCTTCATTCATCGAAATTGCAACATCTGGCGGAACAATCACAGTTGATGAAGTATACAACTAAAATAAATTAAACTACCAAATCGGTAGTTTTTTTCTTCCTTTTTTATCCGGTTTATGCTATAGTTAAAGGTAGGAATAGGGGAGATAAAAATGAAAAAAAATGCCTTTACTTTAGTGGAATTATTGGCAGTAATTGTTATACTAGCTGTACTTCTTACTATAGCGGTACCTGCGGTATCTAACTATATTGTAAGTTCTAAAAAAGAATCGTATGTAGTAGTGATGCAAGAATATCTTGCCGCAGCGCGAAATCTTATTCTTTCTGAACAAGTGAAGGCTCCATTAGATAAAAATGAGGTAACCATTCTTTCTTTTGATGCAATACCATTAGAAAAAGGAACGACTACATCGCCATTTGGAAGTGAATGGGTAGATAGTAAGAGTTATGTAGCCGTAATTAATTCAGGAACAGGAGAAGATCCACACTATACTTATTACATTACTTCACAAGATCAAGATGGATACGCATTACCAATGGAAGAAGAAGGTAATTTTGGACGTGAAGATATCATTAAAAATGCCAAAAACAAAATGGAAGTCACGGTTCAGTCTTTATGTGGAGCTAGAGATGGTAGTCAAGCAACTCTTGCCACGATTAAAGGATTAGAAGCTGTTCAAAGCATTCAAGAATCAGGGGACTATGAAGACTGGAATGTCACTATTTATAGTGGTAGCCGCTGTGGTGGATAGGAGTTGAAGTAGTTTGTTACTCATTGGATGTCATGTTTCTTTTGACAAAGATAAACAATTAGTGAAATCAACCGAAGAAGCTATTTCTTATGGAGCCAATACCTTTATGTTCTATACCGGAGCTCCTCAAAATACTAATCGGTCGAAAATATCCAAAGAAAAAACTGAAGAAGCTCATCAGTTAATGCGACAACATCATATCGATCCAAATAAAGTAATTGTCCATGCGCCCTACATCATCAATTTAGCGAATAGAGATAACTTAGATTTTGGCATTCGCTTTCTCACTGAAGAATTGAATCGTTGTAGTCAATTAGGCATATCCTATCTGGTACTTCATCCTGGAAGTCACGTAGGACAAGGAGTAGAACAAGGCTTACAAAATATTATAGATGGCTTAAATACCGTGTTTTTAAACGATCATAGTCAAGTGAAAATTCTTCTAGAAAGTATGGCCGGAAAAGGTAGCGAGTTAGGAAAAAACTTTCAAGAACTAAAAACAATACTAGATGGCGTTAAAGATAATGAACGGCTCGGAGTATGCTTAGATACTTGTCATTTAAACGATGCGGGATACAAAATGGATGAGTTTGACCAAGTCCTTGCAGAATTTGATCAAGTAATTGGCATAGACAAAATTGGCTGTATCCATATAAATGACAGTAAAAACTCAATAGGTGCGCACAAAGACCGTCACGAAAATATTGGCTTTGGAACCATTCCATTTGAGCATTTATTACATATCATTTATCATCCACAACTAGAAAATATTCCTAAGATTTTAGAAACACCTTATGTCGATAGAGAGTTTCCGCCTTACCGGGAAGAAATTGAGATGATTAAAGAAAGAAAATTTGATCCTGAATTATTAGATAAAATTAGAAAAATAAACCAAGAAGACACCTAATCTCTAGGTGTCTTTTTTAAATATTAAATTTTTTCTTCATCTCTTGATATAAGCGATATAGGTCAAGATAAAGTGCTGGACTTAATTTTTCTTGTAGTTCTTGAAAAACTGCTGGTTTTCCGTCATAGACTTCTTCCCATCTTGTTTTTAAATAAAGATAAAGAATATCGATTTCTTGAGATGAGGCAGTAATATGATTATTTTGTAAGAAGCTGCTTAAATCTTGCTTACTGATTTTGGGTATCCACTGTTTAATAATGGCTTTATACATTTTCTTCACCTAATAAATTTTATGTAAATTTTCTTTAAATAGACACAAACTATAAATGGTGAAGAAAATGAAAAAAAACAAAATCATCGATCAAAGAATTCTCTGGACAGAAATTTTCGTAGTGGTTTTATTTCTCATCTTGGCTTTTACACTAACGAGAACCATCTATTTTAAACGTAGTTTTTATGAAGAAAAGTTAGCTTCTTTAACAGAGATCATCATCGAAGGAGAAAGTGCGCCCCGAGGAAGAATCTATGATCGTAATTATAAACTTTTGGTAGACAATGTTTCCGTTCCGGTAATTTATTATCAAAAAGAGGAGGATATCAGTGCTGAAGAAGAAATTGAACTAGCTTACCAAATCATTAAAAAAGTCTCTTTACCTTATGAGAAACTAACAACTCGCAATCTAAAAGAATTTTGGTTAGCCCAAAACAAAGACATTGCTTCCTCTAGGATTACTGCTGAAGAGTACGAAAAGTTAAAAAGAAGAGAATTGAATAGTAGTGATATCGAAAACTTGAAAATAGATCGAATAACGGATGAAGATTTAGCCGTTTATCAAGAAGAAGATAAACAAGCTGCTTACTTATATTATTTGATGAATAGAGGCTATTCATACGAACAAAAAATCATCAAAGACGAGGGAGTAACTGATCAAGAATATTCTTATTTTTCAGAAAACAGCGAATACTTATCAGGATTTAATACGAAGATTACTTGGGAAAGAGAATATCTTTATGGCGATACGTTGCGCAGTATCTTAGGTAGTATTAACTCAGTTCCTAAAGAAGATAAAGATGCTTATTTAGCTTCCGGATATGCCTTGAATGATGTAGTAGGAGTGAGTAATTTAGAAAAACAATATGAGTATCTATTAAAAGGAACGAAAGCAACATACCGTAAGATTAACGATCATCAACTAGAAAAAGTTAGCGACGCTATCCGAGGAAATGATATTGTTTTGACTATCGATATAGAGCTACAACAAGCAGTAGACAAGTTGATTGATCGTGAATTAATTCGTGCTAAGGGTGAAGCAAATACTCGTTATCTTTCCAAGACTTATGCGATTATTCAACAACCACAAACAGGAGAAGTACTCGCTCTATCAGGAAGACAACTAGTAAAAGAAGGAAATAGTTATAAAGGAGTCGATATTTCTCCTTATGCTCTTACTGATCCGATGGCACCAGGTAGTGTCGTAAAAGGAGCATCGATGTTGGTTGGTTACAACACCGGAGTACTACAGATTGGTGAAGTGATGACCGATGAATGCATCAAAATTAAATCAATCCCGGCTAAATGTTCTTCTCACCGGGTTGGTTCTTTAAATGATATCATCGCACTTGCCGAATCCTCTAATGTCTACCAGTTTAAAATCGCCATGCGAGTAGGGAAGGGAAATTATCGGTATAACGAACCTTTAATTATCGATCCTACAGCCTTTCAAATCTATCGTAAGACCTTTTCTGATTTTGGCCTAGGCGTAAAAACAGGCATTGATTTACCCGTCGAAAGTTTAGGATATATCGGAAAAAGCGTCAAACCAGAATTTTTACTCAATTATGCGATTGGCCAATATGATACTTATACGCCTATTCAATTATCTCAATATATTACAACGATTGCTTCTGATGGTAAAAGACTTCAACCTCATCTGTTAAAAGCGGTATACGAGCCAACTGACGGTGAAGAATTAGGCAAACTCGCTTATGAGATAGAGCCAATTATTTTAAATGCTGTCGATACTCAAGAAATCTATCTGGATCGCATCCAAGAAGGATTCCGCGCCGTAATGACGATCGGTCTCGGTAAAAATGTTATGGGTAAAGCCCCTGATCCAGCCGGAAAAACAGGAACAAGTGAGAGCTTTATGGATACAGATAATGATGGAAAAATCGATACTGCTACTGTATCTAATGCTTTTGTTGGCTATGCTCCTTTTGATGATCCTGTCATGAGTATCACAGTTACCTCACCTGACGTGGAAGATCCATCTACAGGAATCAGTTTTCACAGTTATGTCAATCGTCGAATCGCTCGTTATATTTCTAATTATTATTTTTATGGTGAACTTTAATTATTCCTTTCCGTTTTAAAGACAAAAACTATACTTTGACCACTAAGATATGTCAAATATTTATACGATTTCTTTTCCATTAATAGAAATATTTTCCACCTTTTCACAAAAGATGTTCGAAAAGTTTTGCTTTTTCTTTCCTTTTCTGATAGAATACATATAGGAAACAAGGAGGGAAGGAAATGGCAAAAGTTGGTAATAGACAAAACAAAACTTTAGTTTGTACAGAGTGCAATCACGAAAATTATAGAATTAGTAAAAATGTTAAGAATACACCAGACCGTTTAGAAATCAAAAAATATTGTGCACATTGTCGTAAACACACTACACACAAAGAGAAAAAATAAAGGTAGAGGTGTACTTATATGTTGGAAAATTTTCAACCTTGGGTAGATTATAAAAAAATGATCGAAAATCAAGCCAAAGGAACAACTTATCGACTTGATCCAAAAAGATCTAATGATATGCTTCGATCAAATAAAAAATCTTCATCCAAAAGAATGGTAAAACATTTAAATAGACATAAGTAGGAAGGAGGAACTGTTTTGATTAACGTTAATGATTTCAAAACTGGAATCACGATTAAACTAGATAATGATATCTATCAAGTAATCGAGTTCCAACACGTAAAACCTGGTAAAGGAGCTGCTTTCGTTCGTACAACATTAAAAAATTTAAGAACTGGTGCGACGATCGAAAAAACATTCAACTCTGGAATCAAGGTAGAAACTGCTCGTATTGAACGTCGTGATATGCAATTCTTATATTCCATGGGGAATACTTATTATTTTATGAATATGGAAACCTATGATCAAATTGAATTAGATCGTTCTAGTTTAGGAGACGACGCTAAATTCTTAAAAGAAAACTTGGTTGTAAGTATCACATCATACGAAGGAGAAATTATCGGTATTACTTTACCAGATAAGATCGAATACACGGTAACGCATTCTGAACCAGCTGTAAAAGGAAACACTTCAACTGGAGCGATGAAAGATGCTACACTAGAAAACGATCTAGTTATCAAAGTTCCATTATTTATTGGCGAAGGAGAAAAAATCTTAGTTACGACGAAAGATGGTAAATATTCTTCAAGAGCTTAAAAAAATTATGAAAAGTAAGGATTAGAATATTCAGTTAAAAAGAATATTCTTTTTTATTTCTTCATAGAGTATATCAAAAGGAGAAATGAATAATGATCAATAAACAAAGTTTATGGTTTTTAACCTTGTTTAGTTTAATTCTAGTACTTAGTGTTTACTATATTACGATGCCTAATGAATTGTTACTAACCAATAACAGTGATTATACCGAAAAAACAAGTGGTGAAGTAGAGAAAGAAAAAAGTAATGCCGAGGTGACAATTACTGAAAGCGAAACCCTAGTTGCGATGCGCGTTTCATTAGAAGAAGAACGAGAAGAAATGATGGCTGATCTACGAGGAACGCTAACTAGCGAAGAGGCGACCGCCGAAGAAAAAAACAATGCCTATGAACAAATTAAGTATTTAACTGACATCAAAGGCAAAGAAGAACAGTTAGAAGAAAAAATAAAGGAACAATTCTCCTTAGATAATTTCGTAAAAATAGACAACAACGAAGTAAAAGTAGTCGCCATTAAAAAAGATCATGATAGTAGTTTAGCCAATCAAATTATGAAAAGCGTTCAAGAAGAATTCACAGAAAAAGTTTATGTTAGCGTAAAGTTCGAAAAATAGGCGTATTCACTATCTATTTGGTCACTGATTACATAAAATACTATGAGTAATTATGTGTATCAAATAGAAGGAGTGAAAGTGTGAATACGAGGATACTAACCAAAAGAGAGCAGGAAGTCTTCTCTTTATTGCTTTTGAACAAGACGACGAAGGAAATTGCGGTCGAATTAAAAATTAGCGAAAAAACAGTACGAAATCATATTTCTAATGTCATTCAAAAACTAGGTGTAGTTGGTAGAAGTGGCGCCCTTGTTGAACTACTGAGATTAAAAGAGATTAATTTTATAGGATAAGCAGAATTGTTTATCTTTTTTTAATAAATTTTTCTTTCTTTCATAGTATTTATTAGGGTGATCATATGCTTTGTAAAAAGGCACTAAGAAAAATTTTGATAACTACCTTTACACTTTTTACTTTATTTGTTATCTACATCATACCAGAAAAGTTGAGTAATCGTAATTATTTAGATGTCGATATGGATGTAGAGTATGTCGTTTCTTTAGGAACTAACGAGATCTATTTATTAGGACCAAATAACTACCTAGTAAAAACGAATGTTTTATTAGAATCAGAAACCATAGAGGGAAAAATAAAAGGAATTATCGATTATTTAACCATAAAAAAAAGTGATAAGTTACCTGTTGGATTAAGTGGGATTATTCCTGAGGCCACCAAATTAAATCAAGTGACTGTGACGGATCATATTGCGACATTAGATTTTTCAAAAGAGTTATTTCAAGGGATGGCTGAGTTAGAAGAAAGAATCGTCGAGGGAATCGCCTACAGTATTTTAAATTTAGAAGAAATAAATGGAGTAACATTAAAAGTTGAAGGAGTCTTAGTCCAAGAATTACCAAGTAATAAGAAAAAAATCCCTGAAGTCATCGACAAGTCGTTTGGAATCAACAAAGTATACGATATCGACAATCGAAATGGAATTCAAAAAGTAACTTTATATTATATTGATCAGATTGATAATGAAAATTATTATGTTCCTGTTACCCGCTACATGAATGACGACCGAGAAAAGATTAATATCATTATCGATAGTCTTGCTAGTGATTATATTTATGAAAGTAATTTAATGTCATTTTTGAATCAAGATACAGAATTAATCGACTATCAGATCGAAGATGAACTCATGTTACTGAATTTTAATCATAGTATTTTTAGTCAAGATAAAGTGTTAGAGGAAGTATCTTATAGTATTGCTTATTCTGTTTTCGATAATTATGATGTGAACACCGTCTTACTAGAAGTAGAAGGAATCGAAGTAGGAAAAATTGAAAAAGGAAATTAAGGCAAGAATAAAAGGAATCGTGATAAAAAACGACTCCTTTTCTTTCGGAATTTTCTCTTGCATAAATGAAAAAATACTGATATAATATCAGTATTTTGTTTCTAAATGGTGTTCCGGAAGCGATTCGAACGCTTGACCGATGCCTTAGAAGGGCATTGCTCTATCCAGCTGAGCTACCGGAACGTTTTTTCATGGAACATTTAAATTGTACAATGACTTGCAAAAAAAGTCAAGCATAATTTGCATAGTTATGTTATAATAAAATCAGTATAATAGTAGGAGTGATGAACGTTGAGTGTTGTACAGTATGATCAAGTGAAAATCGTAATCAAACAAATGGCAAATTATCAGCCAATATTACACGTCCATTATTACTATCAAGGAAAATTAGTACAAGTGAAATTCACGGTTGAAAGTGCGAAGATTCAAAAGTTTTTACGTGCGACGATCGATGAAGCAAAACTAAAAAAAGTAGAATTAAATTCTAATACGGTAAAATTAAATTATCGTAATATTGGTAGTATCGAAATAAAAGACTATAATACTTTAAAAAATGAACCATTATTTAAAGAGTTCGACAAACAAGTTGTTCAAAGAAGCGTAAAAAATAAAGAAAAAGCAAAAACTCTATCAACAGTTAAAAATTTAAAAGTAAATAAAAAATACGAGTTATGGTCGAAAGTAAAAAAGACTGCAACCAAAGTAGGAGCAGTGGTTTTACTTGGGGCTACTTTAACAGGAGCGTTAACTACTTTAGAACGTTTTTTACCCTTTCAACAAAACAATTCTAAAGTCGAAACAGACGGAACAGATCTCGAACAAGTACCTGCAACGGATATAAAACACTCTACAATCACCCTTAATGGACAAGAAGAAAATCAAAAAGTAAAAGTGTTGTTTTCCCAAACTGATACACCAAGTAAGAAAACAGAAGAAGATACTACTACTCAACAAGAAATAACCCCGTCAGTAGATAGTCCAGTAGTAGATAATACAACAGTAGAAAGTGTAGATACACCAGAAAAAGAGACGGTTTCCGTTGAAAAGGAAAATGAAAGTCCAGTTAGTTCAACTAGTCAGCCCACGGAAGAAGTAAATAATACAAATTGGTTTAGTGCACAATTAGAGTCTATCCAAAATGCGATGTCTGACGCTATTGGTTTAACTACTAGTGAAGAAAAAGTAACAGCGAACCAAGAAATCTCTTCGGTAGAGGAAAGTATTGTTGTAAATGCAGAAGATACCTCTATAAATAAAGAAACAACACCAGTTAGTGAATCAAACACTGAGCATTCTAAAGAGGAATCACAAGAAGAAATAAAAACAACTACCGATCAAGTAACGATGAATAGTATGAAAACAGCTCAAGTACCAGAGCAAGAAGTAGTAACAGAAGCCGAAACGCCAGTTGTTGAACAGGAAAGTAGTACAAGCAGTTCTAATACTAGTACTTCAGAGGAAGAGAGCTCAGCAGTTAAGGAAACAATAGAGAAAGAGTCAATATCAACTCAAAAAACTCAAGAAAGTACTTCTAGTAGTGAAGAAGTTTCGCTAAGTGAAGAAACGACTAGTCATTTAGAAACAACATCTGCTTTGGCGGATAGTGTTAATCAAAAAGAAACTACTGAAGCTAACGAGATAGATTCATCTATCGCTGAACAACCATCAACTAATGTTCCGGAAGAACCCGTAGAACAGGAAATAGTTTCAGAAGAAAAAGAAACTGAAAGTCAAACATCAATAGTAACTGAAGAAATAAAATCAGAAACAGCACCAATCACTGAAGTAGATACTTCGATGGAAACCGTTATGGATAGTCAAAGTCCTGTTAGTAGTGAAGCAGAAGAAGTAGCTAGTCAAAGTAAAGGAATGACCCTTTCTTCTAACAGTTCAATAGAAACTTCACCAGAAGCTACAGGAAGTTCAACAAGCGAAGCGCTCGTATCTAGTCAAACTTTATCGGAAACAGAAGCAAGTTCTCTTAATGAAGTTGCCCTTCATCAAGAAACAGTAACTCAAGAAGAGGAAGAACCACAACAAGATCTTACGGCACCTACAGAAGTTTCTACAGCAAGTGAAAGTAGCGCTATCCCAACGACGTTAGCCTACCATGAAGAAGTGACAGTTAACGATCAAAATACGATAAAAAGTGGGTACCACTATACAACAGGAAATACAACTTATCCGATGAGTGAAGAAGATTTCTATAAACTAGTCGTCATTATTAACGCAGAGTCCAATAAAACATATGAAGACGCTCTTGGCGTCGCTTCAGTAATTGCTAACCGTATTGAAGATGGCGGTTGGGGTGGAAATATGCCTCTTGAAATTGCTACTGCACAAGGACAATTTGCTGTATGGCAAAACTCTTCCGTTCGTTCTGCTGCTTCTGCTGCTGCAAGCAGTGGATCTTTCGATAATGCCGAAGTGGTAAAAGCGGCAAGAGATTGCTTCTTTGGAGGAATTAGAAATAACGATTACGTGGAATTTAAAAGCTCAGGTAGTCCTGCTTATTCCTCATCTGGCGAAAAGAAATACCAAATTGTATCTGGTGGAAACAAATATCACCACCTAGCAGAAAACTTGAACCGAGTAAGTCAAAATCAGTATAGTAGTATAGATACAACAATGAATTTAGATCAAATCTACGATTCTTATGGCTTAAACGAAGAAGAAAACAATCGTTCATTATCTGCATAAAAAAAGTTACCGTTCAGGCAACTTTTTCTTTTACTTTTAACTTTGTTTAACACAATCCTCTAAAATTTTTAACATCTTATCTTTCATTTCCTCATCTGCTTTTTGCCATACTAATTCGAAAAATACGCCCATACCAGGAAGCGTAATCTCATCATTATTTTTAATACTTTCTTCGATCGCTTCTTTTAAAACTTGGACATTATCTCCCTTAAAATTATTAATGATGTGACTTCTAATATCTAAATTCATATAATCAATCCTTTCTACTTATATTTTGATAGTTTCTTTTCCTTTTTATACAAGAAATTACTAGACTATTATTAGAATTGCGTAGATTGGGCAGTTTGTGATATAATGGGTAAGAAATTAGGTGGTAACGTGCAGATTCAAATAGGAAATCATACCTATGATGTGGTAATCGAAAAAAAAAGAGGAGTAAAAAATACGTATTTACGGGTAAAAAAAGATCTAAAGCTTTATGTTTCAACCAGCATTTTAGTATCTGATCGAAAAATTAAACAGACAATCGAAGAAAATATGCCCGCTATCGTTAAGATGTACGAAAAACAACTACGTAAGCAGGAAGAAAATAGTGGTTTTTCTTTTTTAGGAAAAAAATATGAACCGATTATCACTGGTGGCAGTGATATTTCTTTGGGAAAGGAAAAAGTATTTATTGGTCGTGAAGTAAAAGAAGCTGATTTAGATAAATGGTACAAAAAACAAGCTCAAATAATATTTCCTGAACGCTTAGAGTATTGGGTTCAAAGATTTGATCGAAAAATCCCTTATCCATCACTTACCATTCGTAAAATGACTTCTCGTTGGGGTGTTTGTAATGCCAAATTAAAACGAGTGACTCTAAACTTAGAATTGATCAAAAAAGATCCTGCTTGTCTAGATTATGTCATCGTTCACGAACTAAGTCATTTTATCGAACTAAATCATTCAGCTAGATTTTGGAAAGTAGTAGAAAGTAACTATCCCAATTATCGAGAAATCAGAAAAATAATGAAAAATTATTGAGAAAAGTAAAAAGATTATATCTATATGGATACAACTAGGGTGTCAAATAGAAAAAGAAAACATTTATATAAAGGTAGAGGTGGTTTAGGTGCTCATCACTAGTTTAGATAATGAACGTGTAAAAAAATATCGTAAACTTCGCGAAAAAAAATATCGTGATCGCCTGAATTTGTTTTTAGTCGAAGGATGGCATTTAGTATTAGAAGCTTACCGGGCAGGATTTGTCGAAGAAGTCATTTTAACAGAAGAGGTAACCTGTGAATTAGACGTTCCTAAGATCTATGTTACCCAAGAGATCATCAAAAAGATAACAGAATTAGATACTCCAGTTCCTATTTTAGCTCTTTGTCATAAAGTAGAAAATGATCCCCAAAAAATCGGGCAAAGAATTCTAATGTTAGATGGTATTCAAGATCCGGGGAATTTAGGAACTATTTTACGTAGTGCGAAGGCCTTTCATGTTGATACTGTAATATTAGGGACAAAAACAGTGGACTTATATAATGCTAAAGTTCTCCGTGCTACCCAAGGAATGTTGTTTCATCTACATGTAATAGAGGGGGATTTAGTTGAACTTATCCCAAAGATAAAAAAACAGGGGATTCCCATTTATGGAACAAAAGTAGAGTCTGGAGAAGATGTCAGAAAACTAGAAACTAGTGCCAAAACGCAATACGCTTTAGTAATGGGAAACGAGGGTAATGGCGTAACTGAAGAAGTTCTATCTTTGTGTGATCACTATCTTTATATTCAAATGGATAGCGAGGTTGAGAGTTTAAATGTCGCCGTTGCGACTAGTATTTTACTGTATGAATTAGATAGGAGGGAAAGTTAATGGAAGAAGAATTTACCTATGTCGGAAAAATCGTCAATACACATGGTATAAAAGGAGAAATTAGAATTCTTTCGGACTTTGAATATAAGGATAAAGTTTTTGTTCCTAAAATGAAATTGTATATCGGACGAAAAAAAGAAGAAGTAGTCATTAAAACTTATCGCCACCATAAAAATTTTGAAATGATTACGATGGAAGGGTATACAGATATTAATCAAGTTTTACGCTTTAAAGGTTTATATGTTTATGTTAAACGTATCGACTTGTCTCTTGCGGAAGATGAATACTTAGATCAAGATTACATTGGGTTAGGTGTTTACTATAATCGAGAACTTCAAGGAACAATTATCGATATTCGTTCTGGTGCCTTAGGAAAGAAATTATTCGTTGTTGAAACGTTGACTAAAAAAGTTTTAGTTCCTTTTGAAAAAGGATTGATTAAAGAATTAAATTGGGCAGAAAAAAAATTGGAGTTTATTCCGGTAGTGGGGTTGTTTGAATGAAAATTGATATTGTGACTCTTTTTCCAGAAATGTTTACTGGAGTTCTAAGTAATTCCATCATCAAGCGGGCAATCGATAAAGGAAAAGTTGAAATCAATCTAGTGAATTTCCGAGAGTATTCCCTCGATCCACACGGTAAAGTCGATGATACCCCTTATGGCGGCGGAAATGGTATGGTTCTTACTTGTCAACCGATTTTTGACTGTATTGATGCATTAAGGACAAAAGAAAGCATTGTCATTTTACTTACTCCTGATGGCGCACCATATCGTTCAGAAAAAGCGTATGAACTTTCTCAAGCTAAACATTTGATTTTAATATGTGGCCATTACGAAGGCTTTGACGAGAGAATTAGAAGTATTTGTGATCAAGAAATATCCATTGGCGATTATGTACTAACCGGAGGCGAGATTCCTGCTATGGCGATTGTCGATTCAGTTGTTCGCTTATTACCAGGCGTAATCGCAGAGGAAAGCCACCTTCAAGATAGTTTTAACGACCACTTATTGGATTATCCTACTTATACAAAACCAAGTATTTATCGTGGAATGAAAGTCCCTGATGTATTACTTTCCGGTGATCATAAAAAAATTGAACAATATCGTAGAGAAATGCGGTATAATAGAACTGTAGAGAGAAGACCAGACTTGTTGAAGAACATAGAAAAATAGAGGTGGTTAGTGATGCTAGATAAAAAATATTTAATTGTCAAAGAAAAAAATGACCCAGCTATTACGTATTTCGAATACGATAAAATGCATGGATATGATCTTTCCCCTAAGAAAAACATTAAAATTAAAGATGCTATCAATGTAAATAAAGTAGTCATCATCAATCCTAGTTTAATGAATAAAGTAGCAACCAAAAAAGTAAACTTAAAATTCGAACGCTTACTTAAACTATTGAACGTGATTTTTGAAACTGATGATGACAGTGCCGGAACTGCTTATCGTGAAGGATTAAACGAGATTAGTAAATTACGATTAGAAGCATATACGAAGTATCGAAAATACATGGAAGAAGAAGAGTTTACTCTCGTGATGAAGAAATTAGATATCTTAGAACAAGAGTTAAAACTACGCCTCTATTATTTAGAACAAAATTATCTCAATTATTACGAGAATGAACGTACTGAAGGAAAATCTAGATAATCAAATAAGAAAAAAGCCAATTTTTCTATCGAAAAGTGGCTTTTTCTATCTCTGTTAGAAATTTCTAGTATTTGTATCTGAACATCTTATCTTTTACGAAAATAAGAAATTACCTTTTGTGGCCTAGCTTTTATTTGTTCGGAATCTTCTCTTGATTCTTCGCCAGTTTTTTTATCATTTTCAAGATCAGGGAAGAAATGAAGTAACTTTCTAACGGTTATCGTTTCTAGTTTTTGGTACTTACTTGTTCTATTGAAATAATTTAAATAACAAGCTAAATCTAAAGAACCACCATCTGACAGATACACCCGAAGTAACTGTTCTAGATTAGGATCAGATAAATCAATCCCATAAGCAATTGGAATATTTTTATCGCAACCAAATTCATTGGCAAAAAGATAAGCTCGTCTTGGTCCTGTTCTTTTTCCTCCTCTTTCGATTATTCGATACATCGCGCAATTGAGTACTTCCTTTTTTAAATACTGATATTTTTCATGTTCCCTAATTGCCTTGGTTAATTGGTTATTAGAAGGTAGAGGTATATGATGATCATCCATAAATTGAATCACTTCTTTAACGGATTTCCCAACCAATTGATCTAGTAGCTGAGGAAGGGAAGAATCCTGTTTTTGAAAATTACCAAAATTTTCTATGACTTCAACCATTCCTTGATCACTTAACCCTAATCTGAGCCAATATCCTTCCACTTTAATATCGATACTTTTCGGATAAGGAATATCTTTTAAATAAATTCTTTCGGGACCTAGAAATTGAAAAAGAACCTGAAAGTTATAGAATTCTGACCAATCTAACTCTTCTACTGGATTACTTTTTCCAAATAGGGATAGCATATATGGGTTTTCTTTAAACATAATAGTACTTGAATAATCTTCAACATCAGGAGCAAAAATCATCGTATCTATAAAGATATCTGGATATCTAAGCTCATACCAGACAGCTAGTGTTTCAATAAAATTACGCATCTCAATCGGCGAACTATATTCTCCAATATCGGTTTGTTTTCCTTTCACTTCGTTTTGATAGTACCATTCAATAAATTTATCGACTTTATCATCTAAAACAATAGGAGGGTTATGTTTATCCCTATATTCGATTTGTTCAGTACCATTATTTTTCTTTTCATCAAACTGACTAGAATATCGTTTTAATTTAGATAACGCTTGCTTTAATAATGCTAAATCCGCCTTTCCACTCATTAGTCATTCATCTCCTTCTTCCTTTATATTATCATATTTTTTTGTTTAAATGGCAATTTTACGACTTTTTACAAAATTCACAGTTAAAAAGAAGAATATAGGTTGAATTTGGTTGAATTCTAAAATACGTGAATTTTTAGACTAAATGCAGGTTTATGAAGTAACATTTAATTTACAAGAC
>UQRY01000007.1 GCA_900543675.1 uncultured Mycoplasmatota bacterium | reverse complement strand
CATCAGCGATTAGTTCTCGCAAATAAACAAGTTCAAAATCATATTGATTCTGTGGCACATTATGACTAGCACATATTCCTGTTGTTGAACCATCCGCCATACACTTCTCCATAGCTGCCATCGTTGCATCTTTAAAGCTGTTCTCCGCAATATTATATGAACGATCACTACTATCAGAGGCATAAGACATATATATACCTGTAGCAATTCCTAATAAAATTCCAAGTATAACAACAACCGCTAATAATTCAATTAATGTAAAGGCATAATCCCTTTTCTTTTCATTCATCATTTTTCACACCTACACTATAAATTTTCAATAAAAATCATTTCATAATCACAATTACATCATTTTTACTACATATATTTTAATCATTGCACTGAAATTCGTTATCTTCTAATGAACGAACATAATCGGTATATACTGTCGGTATTATTTCATCATCATAATAATAAAGTGTTTCGCTATTCAAGATCATTTTATTTTCCTCAGGTTTTTCCTTATACTTAACAGCCTCATCTAATAATAACTGCCCTTTATACTGTTGAAATAGTTCTGGACTTTTATAAGTATAAACAGACGTAGAATTTACTTTCTCTATGTAATCTTGCTCAGCCAAATAAATACGATACTCTTCAGCTAAAGTATAGTCATCCGCTTCTACACTCCGTGTACATAAAATATAATTAACTTTTTCTTCTTCTTTATTTTGATCAGCTAAAGCAAAAGAAAAATAAATTCCTAATAAAATACAAATAATTCCCAAAACAGTAGGAATTAATATTCTAATTATTCTTGATTTCATTATTACCCCCCTTTACCAACTAAATTCTTCTTCATTTTCTTCTTTGGATTTTCCTTTTACTGATTTCACCGTATCATCAGTAATTTTGCCTTCTATATTGACATTATTAGGTGCGCAAAGAAAAATTCCACCACCTAATTTCTGTAGATTTCCATTCATTGCATATAAACCACC
Source organism: uncultured Mycoplasmatota bacterium (assembly GCA_900543675.1). Taxonomy (GTDB): domain Bacteria; phylum Bacillota_I; class Bacilli_A; order RF39; family UBA660; genus Alloscybalousia. Next base: position 52,661 of record UQRY01000007.1, on the reverse strand, counting down.
GGTTAAAAAATCAATAATACGTTTAGCCTGATCAGGCGTAACTCGTTTTAAATTCACAACAACAGTATTCCGATTCTTTAAATAATCAACAATTTGACTACTTTCAGAATAAGCACGTGGTTCAAATAAAATCATTTTATTTTTCCGCATACTTTCTTCATCAACAGCGCTACTACTACGCCCTACCTGATAAAATTCCTCTTCTATACCAGTATCTACCGCTTCTTCATTCTCCACGCCAAAAAACTTTTTAATATTAGTTAAAGCCATTTCTATATCCCTCCAATTATTCTCTTCTACTATAATAACCATTCTATCATAAATAGAAGAAAAGAAAAAGTACAAACACCAAAAAAGGGTGTAAAAAATTTTCCGGGATAATTTAATATAATATCATGCTATACTATCTCTATAGAATAGAGGTAGTATATGAAAAATAAAAATTTTAATTTAGATAAAAAATTTGCTGATTTAATTCAAGACAACGCTTTAGATATTAACACAATAGAAGATTTAGCCCTCAATAGTATAAATGAGTATAAACAGTATGTTCATCAACACATTGAAGAGCTTTTACAAACAATGGTTGATGAACATAAATTGATAGTTAAAAAAAACAAGACTGGAAAAATCGTGGATATAATCTCCGTAACAAAGGAAAAGAAAAAATAGAATTTACCTTAATGACTGGAAAGATTACAATATATCGAACCGTGTTACAAATAGTTGGTGATATTGATTTAGAAAAGCACAATTTAAAAAGTAAATTAATTGTACCTTTAGATGAATATCTAGGAATAGATAAATTACCATTTAAAGCATCATTAAAAATGATGATGGAAATTGCTTTTTTGGGTCAAAATCAACCATCATTTCAAAAAGCAAGTGAGATTATTTATAGAGTACATGGTATTAGAATATCTTATGTTACTGTAATGAATATAACTAAATATGTTGGTAAATCAGTTTATGATTATAAACTATAATATATCATTAAATATTTGGAATAATCGTTCTAATATGGATATCTCTATAGCTAAGAAAAAAGGCACGTTATATATTCAAGCAGATGGTGCTGCAGTAAATACAAGAATAGAAGATGAAAACGGTTCTACTTGGAAAGAAAATAAATTAGGTATTTTCTTTTCAGAAGATGATATATATAAAAGAAAAGATAAATCCAACATTATAAATCATAAAGAATATGTTTCTTATATTGGTAATGTTGATACTTTTAAAATATTGGTGTTTGCTAAAGCAGTAGAATTAAAATACTGGGAATATGAAAGTATTGTGTTTATACCAGATGGAGCTACTTGGCTTAGAAATATGATAGAAGAACTATTTCCTGAAGCAATTCAAATATTAGATAAGTTTCATTTAATTGAAAATATATATGATTATGCAAAATATATTTTTAATGAAGACATGAAAAAAGCAGAAAAATTTAAAGATAAGATAATAGGATATTGTTATTCTAGAGAATATAATTTGATTGTAAAAGAGCTAAAGAAATACAAAGGTGTAACAATACCTAAGACAGTTTGTAATTTGCCAGTTTATTTAGAAAACAACAAAAATAAAATAGATTATTCTACTTATAAGCATAATGGCTGGTTTGTAGGTAGTGGTGCTATAGAAAGTTCTAACAAAACTGTAATACAACTCAGATTAAAACAAGCTGGTATGAGATGGAGTGTGGATGGTGCTAATTATATGATTGCATTAAGATGCATGTGGGAAAGTGATCATTGGGATAAAATAGAAAAAATAGTGACTGATTATATTTATTAGTAGCAGTCACCATTTTTCTATTTTGCCCCGGAAAATTTTTTACACCTACCAAAAAAGTACCAAGCAATGTTGTACTATTATAATATTTATTCTATAGGCAATGAACTTTCAATAAAAAACAAATGCAAAAATAGTCTCATTTATTTTAAGATATAAAAATGTAGACATTTTATATCTACATTCATTTAGCAATCTCACAGGTATAGCCCTTTTGAGATAAAAAAGTAAGATAAGATTCATCAACCACAAAATCATCAGTAGCATTCTCAGGATAAAAAATCATATATAACTGACTATCAATCGTTAAATTTTCTTCGTCTGTAGTTGTCTTAAAATTAGTTTCAGTATTAGTTGATGTATCTAAAAAAGCTTGAAAAGCATCTTTAGATTCAAATTGAAAATGATCGATTACTTCACCAGTTACTACTTTTCCCGCTTGTGCAATAAAGCGGTAATGATTTTGATAAGTGTATGTATAATCAGTTCCTTCTAAAGTTTCTTTTACTTCTGGTTTTGTACAAATATATTCCATTTTTTCAAAATAATCAATAATCTCCTCCTCTGGCGGCATTTCGTCATTTGGAGTAGGAGAAGGACTTGGAGAAGCTGTAGGCTCAGGATCCTTCCCATTCATCATCCCACTAAAATAAACAACACTACCACCAGCAATAAGTAAAATACCCAAAATACTAATAATAATTATCCGTTCTTTTTTCATAAATTCCTCCTAATAATAACATGTCGAACCATTCGGAGTACCACCATTTGGACAAATATAATATGAGCAATCATAATCATAATAATCACAACACTGCCCATGAGTTTCAGCACAGTTACAACACATAGCATCTGGATAACATCCCTCATGTCCACAGTTTGGTCCATCATCTCCACAACGGTGATGACCACATGTACAAACGGTACACTCATGACAGTTTCTTGATCCTGTACAAGTTTTTGAAACTCTAGTAGCTGGATAACTATGACGAGCAGTAAAAGTAACTGTAGTAGTTAGTTCACTACCTGATGTTGCACTACAAGTTACTGTATAAGTTCCCGTTTTTCTACTACTAGCTGGATCACAAGAGTAATCTCCACCAGATGGACCAAAGGTTACAGTAATATTACTTTCAAAATTATAATCTTCAGTCCCTAAACTAATTGGATTTTGACCAATAACAATAACTGGTTCTTGTCTATCAATTTTTACTTTGAATTCATTAGTCTTAACTATTTGCTTCATTACAGCGTTCGTAACCTCAGCATAATAAGTTCCATCTGTTGTTGCAACATAACTATTAGACGAATTCCAATCTTGAACCAATACTCCATCTTTATACCAACGATACAAATAACCACTTATAGTAGTTGGAGGAGTTACCGTAACTGTTAACGTAACATCACTATTTGACCAAGTATCACTTGCTAAAGCTTTACCATCTGCCCTTTTAGCAGTAATCACTGCCTTTTCAATAATGGTCTTATCTACTCGAACAACTGAACCACTTCCACCACAAACAGCTGTAGTACCTACTTGATTCAAATCATCATAACCCTTAGCCAATACTTCCTCATTGACATCTTCTGTCCATCTAACAGTTCCAAAAGGTTCTCTAACATCTAGCTTATCCCAAGTAGTCGCACTATTTGCCTTATACAAAAATCTAGATATGCCTAAACGATATCCTTCCTCACTAACATCAAATCTTAAGAATAAATCTTGATCTGTCCAAGCACCATCATATGGAACAGTAAGTCCCTCATCATAATAAACTTTACAATATGTATCAAAATCAGCAGGCACTTCGATCTCTTCATCACAATATGCGCTTCTTCTATCTCCACAAACAAGACAGATTTTATAATATAAATCATAATTTAATGATGTTTCCATATCCGCACGATTAGAAACATATACATATGAATTATCCGCATCACAAAATTCATCCGTATTATCCGGATTTTTAATTGGATCGATATAATCATTCTCAATTAATTCCCTTAAATAAACAAGTTCAAAATCATATTGATTCTGTGGTACGTTATGATTAGTACAGAATGTCGAACCTGTCGCACCACCAGCCATACAATTTTCCATAGCTGCCATCGTCGCATCTTTAAAACTATTTTCCGCAATATTATATGAACGATCGCTACTGTCATTAGCATAAGATAAGTAAACTCCTACTCCAATTCCTAAAAGAATCCCCAATATAACAATAACTGCTAATAATTCAATTAAAGTAAAAGCAAAAGTTCTATTCTTATCTCTCTTAAGCATAGCTACTTCCTCCTTATTCTCTTTCTTGTAAATGATCTAAATCTTCTAGCACTCTCCATTCTCTTTCTAAAAGATTTTTCAATCTATCTTTAAACATAAACAATTCTTTTTTTACCGAAACAGCTCCAGTTTCTATTTTTCCTGCCTGTACCAATGCATCATAGACAATATAATCAGCATCTTCTCTAGCTTGAGCAATAATCTCTTCTATCTGTTGATAAGATGTGCTCTGACTTAAATTTTCATTGACTTTTTTATAATACGCAAGTTGTTCTTCTAAAGAGGTAATTAATTTTTTCTGCATCTCAAACTTATCTAAAATTGCTTCTGTTTGTTTAATAGTCCCTTGAATCAACAACAAAATTTCTTCTTTTTCTTGTTGAGTGATCATGCTACTTTTACTGCCTTCAACCATCAAAATTCATCCCCCAATTAATAAAACTACCAATCAAACTCGTCTTCAGTACTCTCTTTTGCTTTTCCCTTCACTGATTTAACAGAATCATCGGTAATTTTACCTTCTATATTTACATTATTAGGTGCGCAAAGAAAAATCCCACCGCCCAATTTTTGTAAATTACCATTCATTGCATATAAACTTCCAGTCAAAAAATCGACAATTCGTTTAGCTTGTTCAGGAGTAACTCGTTTTAAATTCACTATAACGGTGTTTCTATTTTTCAAATAGTCCACAATTTGACTACTTTCTGAATAAGCTCTAGGCTCAAAAAGAATCATCTTATTTTTTTTACAGCCATCTTCATCAAGTTCCTCTTTACTTACTTGATAAAATTCATCTTCAGTTCCTATTGTCGTCTGTTCTTCTTCACTTTCAACGCCAAAGAACCTTTTGATACCATTTAACGCCATTTTATCCCTCCAACTATTCTCTATCCTTTATCATTATACCACATAACTAATTATTTTTCCAAAATCTTACTACTTAAAAATTTATAAATATCAAACATAACTTCTAATGGAATTGGTTTGTAAAAACTAAGGACAACGATATAACCACTATCTACAGTCATCTCAATTGTTGTATCAAAATTATGGATATCTAAATTATAAGTAGAAATAGAATCGTACATAATCGAATAAAACTTCCTACGAAAACCTCGCACACCTTTTCTATCGCTAATAATAATCCGTTTGTCGGTCAACACACCATAATCACGACCTGATGAAAAAGAAAAATGAATCGTCTCAGATTTATCGATAAGACCAAGTAACTCTTTATCTAATTCTTCTACTGATACAATTCGATTAAACTGCATAGTAGGTGTCAAAGGTTTAAATTTTATATAGGCCACACTACTTCCTCCTATTCTCATCATAATTATAGCATATAGAACACAAAAAAAAAGAGAAATTTGAAATTTCTCTTTAAAAATTATTTAACGATAACAGTTCTTGTTGCTACTTCGTAATTTCCAGAAGTATCTGAAATTTTATAATTAATTTGATAAGTACCAGCTTGAGTAGTATCTACTTCTTTTCCATTAACAGGATAAATTTCAACTTTTAAAGTATCATCACTATTGTCAGAAATCTTTGAATAGATATCTTCAACAAACTCGTCACCAACATTTAATTCTACTGTTCTATCAATAGAAATAACTGGTTTTGTCGTATCACTGATCATGATTAATAATGTTTTCTTAGCTACATTTCCAGCAGCATCGGTTGCAACATAATCAAGATTATATCTACCTACTTTTTTAGTATCAATGCCGTTAGAAAAATCGTAATTATAAATGTTATCTTCTTTTAAACCACTTGGAGCATAAAAAGTAACATATTTTAATTCTAATTTAACATTTTCATCAAAATTATCTTTTGCTTGAACAAGTCCTTCTAGTGAAAGAGTAGAACCTGCTTCAATGTGCTTTTCATTCTTATTTAATCCAATTACACCTTCAGGTAAAATAATTTCTGGATTTACTTTATCAATTGTAAGTGTAATCGTTGTAGAATTACCAGCTTTATCATAAGCAACTAAAGTATATACTCCAGTTGACTCTAATGTAAATCTAGTATTTGTTTGATTGGTACTAGTTACATTAGTAATTGAAGTATATGTATAATTAGTATCTGCCACTTCTACAAGAACATTATCATTGGTTACCATACCATCCGTAATATTAAAAGTAGGAGCAGTCTTATCTACAACTATATTTTTTTGAGAAGGAAGTGTTATATCTTCATTTTTTAATGCTTGTCCAACGTTTCCAGCTTGATCAGCATAACCATATACCTCGATTGCAAGAGTACCATCTTGAAGTGCATCATCTTCTTTTACAGTATATATAGCAGCATAGATATATCTATCATCTTTATATAAACCATTATTAAAATCTACAACAATAGCATCATTGATTTTTAACTTTGGTGAAACAGCAAGTTCTTCAGCAAATTCCACATAGAAATAAATTTTATCATCTTTACTTACATACCATACTTTTTCACCATTTTCATCAACAACTTCTCCACCAGTCATTCTTAAACCAATTGCTTTTGGAGCAGTTGTATCAATGTTATATGCACCTTGAGTACTATATACTTCTGTAACATTCCCAACAGCATCTATTGCTTTAATATTTAAACGATTTCTTCCGTCCACAGTTGGAACTTTTACAGTATAAGTTCCATCCCCATTATTGATAATATTTTCATCTGGAACCAAAGTTGTAGCACTTACATATTTATTAGTATTTGCCCAAGTATAATATACTTCTGAAAGTTCTCTTTCTGTAATAGTAATAGTTAACGTTTTCCAAGACTTATAGGCTTCTGGTTTACCATGAGTATTTGGGAAAGCAACTATTGGTGCAATAGAATCTTCAACAACTACCAAACGACGAACTGAATCAGAAACATTTCCACTTGAATCAGTAGCACTATACCAAATAGCATAATGTCCTAATACAGTTGTGTCTACTTTATTATCTTTTGCATCTGTCCAAGTACCATCTGCACCAGTCTCAGAATAATAGACTTTAATATTAGCCGTTAACTCTTCACCAGAATTATCAGTAATTGTTACACCTGGATCAGCAAATTCATCGTTAACCTCTACAGTCATATCAGTTCCGTTTAAAGTTACAAGAGGCTTAGTTGTATCTTGTACTACAACTAAACGACGAACTGAATCAGAAACATTTCCACTTGAATCAGTAGCACTATACCAAATAGCATAATGTCCTAATACACTAGTATCTACTTTATTATCTTTTGCATCTGTCCAAGTACCATCTGCACCATCTTTAGAGTAATATACTATAGTATTTATTTCTAAATCTTTATCTAAATTATCCGTAACCGTATAGCCTGGATCAACAAATTCAGTATTAATTTCAACGTTCATATCTCCATCTTTTAAAGTTACAATTGGAGCAGATTTATCAATACTAAATTCAACTTTAGTTTCATGACCAAATTTATCTTTAGCAACTATTGTATAATCTTTTTCATCAGTTAAACGAATAGAAAACTTACCATTTTCATTACGGCTATCAAATGAAAAATCATCTCTTGTATAGATAGTGTCATTAATCTTTACTTCTGTTAAGAATTTATCAGAAGCATCAACTACTACATCTGAAGTAAATTTATTATTTTCTCCAGTACCAGTTACAATAACTGAAGGAGCATTTTTATCAATAGCTACCCAAAGTTCAGCTACGTTTTCTGCTTTATCATAAGCATAAATATGATATGTCGCTTCATCTGAAATGGCAAATTCCTTATCAGATGTTGTTTCTTTCTTACCAGTATCTTGGTTAATAATTACTGCATAATCAAAATTGTCCTCAGTAATAACGATATTCATTGCTTTCTCATCATGAGTACTACTAGCTACATTAAATGAAGGAGCAACATTATCTAAAATGACATAACTAAATTCATCTTCACCATAAGTGATATCTTCATTTGTATAAGTTTTGCCTTCATTACCAACTAAGTCTTTATATCCATAGATAGAGAACATAATTTCCCCATCCGCAAGATTTAAATCATCAGTAATTTTTATATCTGCATAATAAGCATAAAGATTATTTTCTACATCAGAGCTATCTTCTGTATAGAAAGCTTGAAATTCTTTATCACCAATTTTTACTATTGGTGAAACACTTAACTTTTCGTTATAATAAGCAAGAATTCTTACCTTTTCACCAGTCTTTATGTAATGTGGATCAGCATCTTCTGCTTCATTAAAAAAACCAGTAATTCCTAAAACACTAATTTCAGGTAAAGTACTATCGTAGTCGATAGTACTTTTTCCCTCAATTGCATCCTCATTAGTTAATGTATCAATAGAATTTCCAGCTAAATCAACGATATTAGAAATTTCAAATGTCATTTCTCCATCTTGAGTATCACTTGGAATATCATAAACAACAGCGTATTTATAATTTCCAACATTAGTAACCTCAGTTTGATTTACCTTATATTCTACACCATTAACCGTAAATGTAGGATTAAATTTTAATTCTTCATTTACAAGTAAATATAAACAAAGTTTATCACCTGGCATAGCTTTTTGAATATCATTTCCATTAGTTGAATGGAAAATAACAGACAATGCTTCTGGAGTTGTATTATCTAAAGTTACACTTGGATAACTAGACATATTAATATCTTCATTAGTTAATACTTTTCCAGTATTTCCTGAAATATCGCTATAACCATATACTTCAAAATTGATTACTCCATCAGTTAATCCCAATTCATCAGTAATCTTTACATCTGCATAATAAGCAGGTTGATTTTTAGAACTTTCCTCACGGTAAGTAGCTTTAAATTCTTTATTTCCAATTTTTACAGTAGGCTCTACTGCTAACTTTTCATCAAAATAAACTAATACACGAACAGTATCACCATTTTTAACGTATAGTTTTCCTACTTCATCTTTAAATTCATCTAAATCAGTAATTCCTAAAGAGCTATATACTGGCGCAACACTATCGTATATCACATAAGGATATTCCTTAGAAGTTGTATTGTCTTGTGTTAAGTCAACACCAACATTACCTGCTTCATCCTTATAACCATAAATGCGATAATTAATTTTTCCTTGAGGTAAATTCAATTCATCAGTAGTATCAAACTCAACAAAATAGTATTCAGCAGCTTCACTATAAGCCATATCTAACGTTGTAACCGTTCCATCTTGTCCATAGATATCTACTTTTGGATTAGTACCTAACATCTCTGGGAATGCAACATATAGTCTAATATGTTCATCTTTGGTAGCATAAGTGATATCTTCGTTGTTTTTATTGTTAGTCCAATTAAAGATTCCCATAGCACTATAAACTGGTGCTGTCTTATCTACTGTGAATGTATATGAGTTTTTATTTCCTGCTGCATCAGTAAATTCAATTGTATTCTCTCCCTCAGGGAAAGTCAAAATACTTCCATCATTAATATCAATAAATCTTCCTGTATGTGGATATTCATTACCATTAATGACAAGTTTAGTAATTGTATTTTCGTCAAATAATTTAATACTTACATAACTAAATACATCACCTTTTCCAATAGAATCATTGCTAAATACAATTGGAAGTGTTCTATCGTAGATTAATGAATTACTTGCAACACTCTGATCAAAAGTAATTCCTTTGTTTCCAGCAAGATCTTCATAATCACTAACTGTAAAAGTTAATAATCCCTCAGCTAATACATTTTCATCATCTGGAATAACAAAATCTGCAGAATAAATAACTTCACCATTTCCACCAGAAATCTGTGTTGCTAGCTTGCTTTCTCCATTAAAGGTAATCGTTGGATTAACAGTTAATGTTTCTTTGAAAGTAGTCAATATACGTACATTTTCCCCATTTTTAATGTATTGGCTTGTAGAATTATCTTTGTTGAAAATTTGTACTTTTTCTACTTCAGGATTAACGCGATCAATATATACACGATGTCCATTTGTAGGTTTAGTAATATCTTCTGTTTTGTTTCCGGCTCTATCATAGATGTTAGAAATTTTTAAAGTAATTTCTCCTTCGTCCATTTCATCAGCTTTAACTTCATAGTTGATTTTATAAGTATATTTACCTTCATCATTTGGACCAGTTACAATTACATCTTCAGTTGGAATAACATATTCTTGATTATTATTAATCAAAGTAAATGTAGGATTTCCACCTAAAACCTCATCAAACCTAGCATATACTTGAACAGTATCTCCAGTAGTTACATAGTATTCACTTTGTTCATTTGGTTCACCAACTTCTAAAATATTTACTGCTTCATGAATCGCATCAGCAGGAGTAGTATCGATAGTAAATATTACATATGAAGTATTTCCAGCACGATCAGTTGCTGTAATTGTATAAGTTCCCTCTTCTGTAAATTCAAAATCTACATATTCAGGATTATTTTCCCAAGTATAACTTGCTAAAGTAGTTTTTTCACCATTTAACTCTTGAACTACAGAGATTAAATCGTTATCAGAAACTCTTAGTGATAATGATTGATAAATTCCACCATCAGTAAACTCGGTATCTTCTCCACCAATCTTACCAGTTCCTTCAAATGCAGCTACACTATCATCATGATAAATCCAGATTTCTTTATAATTACCAGCTTTATCATAAGCAGTAAGCTTATACATCGTATTACCTGAATTCATCATCCAAGTATTTTCTTGAATAGTTGTTGTCTCACCAGTAGCATAATTATAAATTGTCATATGATCAAAATATTCATCCGTAACAACAACTTCTTTTTCACGGAATGTGTTTCCGTTAGTGAAATTATAAGTTGGAGCTGTTCTATCATAGATAACCATGTTTTGGGTATTATGATTAATCTTACTGTTGTCTAAATCTTCACCAATATTGTTAGAACTATCTGCATAACCATACACTAAGATAGAAAGTTCTCCTTCTGCTAATTCGCTTTCATCAGTAGGAATTGTATAATCTGCCATATACAAATAAGTGTTAGAATCTTCACGATAACCACTGAAACGGAAATTAACTTCTACTTCATTGTTGATTTTTAATTTAGGTAATACAGCTAATTCTTCTTTAAAATCAACTAAAACACGAATCTTATCCCCATTTTTAGCAAATGTAGAATAATCTGGTTCGATTCTTAATAAACGTAAAGTTTCGTATTCTGGTGCAATAGTATCTACAACATTTACGATTCTCATGACATAATCATGATCAGCACGATTGGCATCTACTGCGACATTTCCTGCTTGGTCAGTATATTTGTAGACGATCTTGTATGTTCCTACTTTCGTAGTATCTACGTTTTCAACAGTTCCATTGAATACACCACCAACAGAATAATTAATTAAAATTGGTTGTAAATCAGTAACTGTTTCATCTACATTATCCGTGACAGTTGCACCTAATTCTTCATAAGTATCGATTCCTGCTTCTAAAGTCATAGGTGAATCACCATTTAATGTAATAAGTGGTGCTGTCGTATCTTTAATGCGATCTAACAATGCATCTTTTCTCTCACCATCAGGTAAAAGGTTAACAAGTTCTGTTGCCTTATCTAAATTTTCTTTTGTATTTTCTTTTTCAGATAATTCAACAGCTGCTTCCGCTCTAGCATAAGCATCATCTAGATAATCTTGAATTTGCTTTAAAAGATTATCGATTTCTTGTTGTTTTTCATCAATAGCTGTTTGAGTAGTAGGGTTAGAAATAAGTTCTTCACCCTCTGATACTGCTTTTTCTAACTTACTTAGAAGTTCATTTAAAGCCGTATCAATCGTATTAGTGGTAGTCAATACGTTATTCCCAGACTTAACTGATAACTCTAACTTTTCTGTAGAAAGTTCAAGAGTAGGAACATTACCATCATTATTACCACCTTGGTTAGGGTTATCTCCTTGACCATTTTGGTTATTATCTGGATCAGTATTAACAAAATTACCATTTTGTCCACCGTTTCCACCACCATTAACAGTCTGAGTTCCCTCTAACTCATCATCGGTATTTCCTTCCTCCTCAGTTGGAGTTGTTGGATCAGTAGTAGCTGGATCATTGTCATCATTACCATCTTGACCATCATCTTGAATTCCAGAATCTGGTTCGCCATCATATTTTTGTTCATCATCACGTTGAAAAGCGAAGGTTCCGACCATCAATAATAGCAATAAGACAACCGCTATAATGACACCCTTTTTTTTGTCCATAGACTTTCACTCCTTTTCGAGTGTTATTGTAACACAAGAAAATAGGAAATTCAATAAAAAAACAGCCGAAAAATCAGGTTTTTATAGCCTAATTTCGACTATTTAAATATTTTTATCCGATTAAATGGAAAAATACGTATCGAAGTCTCACCTAAAATGTCTCTTTCTGTCACTAATCCAAGTTCCCTGCTATCTGAAGAATGCTCACGATTATCCCCTAATACGAAGTACATTCCCTCAGGAATTTTGTCATAACCAATCTGACTTAACTGAAAGTCTTCCGTGATAACATCATCCTCTAAATAATCTTCTTCTACTACTTCTCCATTAACATAAAGCTGATTATCTTTAAACTCTACCACTTCACCCGGTAAACCAATTACTCTTTTAATCAAATAATTTGTATCCTCAAATCTAAGGGCTACCACGTCTCCCCGTTCAATATCAGAAAAACGATATTTTAGCTTATTGAGAATCAAAATATCATTATCGTAAAAAGTAGGATACATAGATTCACCTAATACCTGTTGTAAAGAGAAACAATATACAACAATAAATAAGATACAACCAAAGAAAACCAAATATTTAAATGCATCCAGAAAAAACTCTTTGATATCTCGAAAATCCATAATTAATTTCTACGCTCCTTAATACCACGTTTTAAAAATATCGGCATTACTACTGAGTGGTTCTGGATCTGGTTTTTCGAATTTCATAGAAACAGGAACTTTAAATGCACTACCAAACGCAATACAATTACCAGCTTGTAATGACTTCAATTGTTCAATAATTTCTGAACTAACACTAGGTACCATATTCTTAATAAAGTTTAAATCTTTAGGGTGAAGGGTACGTAATATCAAGAAATTACTACATTGAGAAATAGAAGTCTCAGAAAGTTCAGAAGGTCGTTGAGTAATTAACCCTAAAATAACCCCATACTTTCTTCCTTCTTTGGTAATACGATCGAAGATATTGTAACCTAAAATCTCTGTATCGGTATCATTTTGTACATATCGGTGTGCTTCTTCGATGATAATATGGAAAGGAATTTTTGCTCTTTCCCTAGACTCGACACTAAAACTAAATAAAATATGAGAAATAATTTTCGTAATTGCTTTAGCCATTCTATCATCAACATGACTGATATTAAAATTGACAATCTGCGCTTTTTTTCCATCCAACGATGTAATCAAGCCACGAATAAATGCTTCTCTAGAAATCATTTCTTTACATTCAAAATACTTAGCATATTCACCACTTGCCAATGAATGTAGACGAACACTTAAAATATTTGCATAATCAAAAATTCGATCACTCTTTAATACACCTTCACCAATCAAAGCAAAATCTAACGCATTTTCTAAATCTTGTAAAGTAAAGAATGAATTTCCATCATAATCGGTTAACTCTAAACCCTCGATAATAAACTGATTAACAAAATCAACGACAAGTTCCATTTCTTGCATTTTTCCTGATTGATCGACAAACAAACATTGTTTTAATGTTCTAACATAACCCGGTTCACGGATAGTACTATTTAAGTTTAATTCTTCGGTATGATAATTAGTTAATACCGCTACGATTTGATCACGAATTTTCCCTGAACTTGTTCCACTGAGTAAAATATCTAAAATAGCACGTGCAATAATATCATTCTTATGTTTTTGGACATCGGGATTATTACTACTCAATACCTTTACTAATTTTAAAGCCTTTTCAATAATCGGTAATTGATTAGGATTATCTACTGATAATAATTGCGCATAATCATCGACATCCAAAAGCCATAATGGAATTCGCAAAATATCAGTCGCATCTGCTTCAACATTAGTGGTTACCGTTTTATAACGAATAAGTGGATTTTTTTCGCTTAATTTAGAAAAAGCTTGCGTATATTCACCATAAGCATCAAAAAGAAAAATATTAGAATTTAAAGGTACATAACTACTTCCAGTAAATAAATTTTGAATGATCTTTGAAACAGTAAAACTCTTTCCACTTCCTGTATTTCCTAAAATGGCAAAATGATTACTGAAAAATTTATTAACATCGACATTAATTCGATAATTAGTATAAACAGTAGAAAGTCCAAAGTAAATTTGACTACCATCTTTAATTTGTTGATCTCCTAATATCTGAGCTAATTCATCAACCTTAATAATCCTAACTTTCGATTTAAAAGACGGTTTACGATTAAATCCTGCTAAAAATTGATTCCCAACAAACTCACCAACAATCGCGATTTTTAATGTTGTTTTACTAACATCACGAATTTCTCCTACTACTTTAGTCTTATCATCTTCAAATACAACATGTAAATTTACTAAACTAGCTTGAGCATTAATATCGATATCTAGTGCTAATTCAACATAATTACCCTCTATAGAAAGTATTTTTCCTAACATGTTATCCTCTTCCTTCCTCCCTATTCTGAACAAAATTATATCATACAAAAGAAAAAAGAAAAAGATAGTTTTCGAAGAAACTATCTCAAGCAGAAATCGAATCATATTCTTTGACAATATCATTCTCCTCACGAACGCTTTGACCACTCATGAGTACATTCTTAATTGCTTTTTTCTTTTGTTCTTTTAATCGCCACCAAGATCAGTGGAAATAAAGAATTCTATGGTATCGTACAAAGTACCATCCATCGAGTAAATGGAAACTGAATAACTACCGGCAGTTGTTAAAAGATCACCTTCTTGGTAAATCTGTTCAACGCCACCATCTATAGTATAAATAACTTGATAGTCATCAAGGTTCGATTCTACATGAATAGTAATATCTCCATCTACAATATTAAGAGCATCACTTGTTGTTAGCGTTCCATCTTGATATACTTGAACTCTAGCGTAATCTACTTCAACTAAAATCGGAATATCTACTTGATTTCCAGCTAAATCGAATAGAGAAACAATCTCTTCGGTATCTACAGTATACTCTTTCGTTAACACTTTTTGATCCTCTGATAAAACCCATCCCTCAACTGGTTGTAATTCTTCATCTGAAGTAATCTGAACAGTAGTAGCATTAGTCTTCTTCGTATAAGTTACACTGATAACTGGATTTGTACAATCAATAGTAACTACATACTCCGTTATATTGCCACTTTCATCATAGGCACGAACATGGTATTCTCCATCTTCATAAAGAACAAGTTCTTGTGTTGGATCGATAGGAATAACTTCTGGTAATGGTTCTTGCTCGATAGTATCACCAGAATCAACTGGATCTATTTGTTTATAATACTCAGCATAACTTACTCGATCATTATCCCTAAATTTAATTGTAATCATCTGATTAATTAAAGAACCATTAGCAACTGGAATAAAGGAAATAAGTCCGCTCTCTGGATCATATTCTTCGATCATTCCTTCAATTGTTGGTGCTTCATTATCGATAATTTCTACAATCATTTCTTTAACTGTTGTGAGTGAAGAACTATTTGTTACTCGATAAACAATCTTATAAGTACCTACTTGATCAGTAGAAAAAGCAAGTACAGGACTGTAATCTACCGCGTTAAGCGCTTTAAAGTAATAACTGATTTCTACACGAAGAGGAATTCCTTTTTCATCTACTCCACCAACTGTTGGTAATACAAAATTTTCATCATGTAAAGAAAGAACAACGTTATCCGGAATAGAAACAACTGGTGGTAATGCCTCTTCTTCTTCCTTTTCTGGAGGCTTTGGTGAAGGAATTACAGTAGGAATTACAGGATTATTCATTTCTTCTGGTAATTCTTCTTCTACATCTGTATTTTCTTCTTCGCCAGTTTCTTGATCAGGCTCTTCTTCATTATCATCAGGTAACTTTTCTTGTTCTGATGGTTCTTCATCAATAAATTCTTTTCGATTACAACTCTTTACAAAGAAAAGAGAACCCAAAAGAACAATTAAAATCAGCACGACGACTACAATATTTTTTTTGTCTTCTGCGTTTATCATCATATCCCCCCAATCTCGCATCATTTTCGACAAATTCTATTGTACTTCGCCACTATAAAAAGTCAACAAAATATACAAAAATGGACAAAAAAAAGAAGAACCAGATAAGTTCTTCTCTAAAAATATTTATGATTCTAAAGTCGTATAAACGTTAACTTTAGCCGTAAATGTTTTTCCTTGATAAGAATACTCAATCGTTCCATCTTCTAAAACAGAAGCCTGCGCATCATCAGCTACCCAAATACGAAGGCGAAAACTTTGTTCATAATTACGATTAGCTTTTCCCTCATAAAGTAACTTTTCAACTTTCCCGTTATCTGTATATCCAACATTTAAATCAGTAAGCTCTGAAAAACGTTTTACACTACCATCTGTATTTAAAGAAGAAACAATTTCTTCTTCAGTATCCCCATTTACTTCTGTCAAATAAACTTTGATAAAATTATCTTCTAAAGTAGAACCATCTTCTTTAGTTAGTGTTATCTGGTAAGAAAGCGCTACATCTGTCTCAGCCTTAATTCTAAAATCAAAGATATTAGCACTATCTGTAGCAGGAAGAACCTTTCCCACCGCATCAGTGAAAATCCGATCATCAGCGATCGTTAAATTGCTGCCACTACCATCATAGTCTGTATATAAAAATTTTACTTCCCCAGTATCTGTTTGACTATATTCATTCCCCTCTTGATTAGTTGAAGCAGTACTCTGATCAACCAAAGAATAAGAAACACCAGTAGAAATCATTAACAACGCAAGAAGAGAAAGAAGTGATACACTTATTTGAACATTTCTTTTCATATGATCCTCCGTATTATTCAATAACATTATATATTTATTTTGGAGAAAAAACAAGAAAAAAATTCAAATATCTAATTGCCAAAAAGCCAATTTAGATATTCGAATTCTGAAATAATCGTTCCGTTTTGAAGAAAATAATGATAAGTATCCCGCTTCATTTGACGAAGAGAAGATATTTGTTTATTCTTTCGAAAAGGAAATTTGGTTAAATAACGTTCAAAAAGAAACTTTTGATAATAAACAGGAAAGCGCTCAATTTCTTGACATAATTTAATCATCAATAAAAACAAACTAAGAAAAAGAATCAAATTAAAAGAGAAAAAGAAACAACTAAGTAAAGCTGTAAACACTAGAAAATAAGAAAGAGTAAAAATAAATCGATAACTAGAATAAAAAGAAAAAAAATGTTGATTCATCAATAACAATAATTTCCCACCGTCTAAGGGATAGATTGGCAATAAATTAAAGAACAACAACCAATTACTATAATGTAGATAAATCGAGTATTCTGAAGGACTCATTGTGAAAGAAAGAAGAAAAACAACCAACAACTGAGCTAAAGGCCCCATCAGTAAAACTAACCATTCTTGCCATAAACAAACATTTAATTCCTGTTGAAATTCACTACATCCACCATAAGGGTAAATATGAATCGCAACAACCTTCCATCCTAAACAAAAAGCCGTTAAAAAATGGCCAAGTTCATGAACAAAAATCAAAAAAGTAAACAGTAAGATTTGTTGGAAATGACCAGTCAGTAAAGAAAGAATAAGCAACAAATAATAAAGAGGATGAATCGTAATTTTATGGTAAATATTCCTGATAATCTAAAAACTCTCCTGCTTTTTGATAAACCAAACAAATTTCCGTATCTAATGCTTTCCCGAGTAAATCTCCTTTTTCTATATAATCATATAACTTAATCGAAGAAGAATCTACTCCAACATACCACACATCAATACCATTCACCTGCTGAACAATAATTGTAGGCCCATACTTTTCTTTATCTCCGACAAAAACGACAATCCCACTATCCAAAACGGGAACTAAATACTCCTTATCTACTGTCAGTTTCACACCATCAAGATACTTTTCTTGTTTTTCATAGGCAAGTTGCTCATGAAATACCATTCTTGTATTCTCTTTCAATATGGTATCCATAGGAAAAATATCTCCAAAATACTTTTGATAAAATTGATTGATCGCAGCGAAAGAAATATTATCTTGATAAACCCTTTTCTGAATAACCTCTTTAGTATCAGGATACATTTTGATCATACATAAAGTAGAAATCAGTAACAATCCAGAAATCAGTGACTTATTTAAAAAAGAAAGAATAAGTGTTCGTCTAATATTTACCTTCTTCGTTTTATTTACCTTGTGTAAATATTTCCCAACTGATTTATATTCTTCCATAAGCCTCACCACCTATTAATTCATATTAACGGTAACGGTACTTTATACCTAAAACAAAGTACAAAACGATACCTATACATAAATTAAACGGTAAAACATGAAAAAACTGAACCAAAAAGAAAGAAAAGGAAACACCCGGATAAGCAAATAAAAATAAGAGTAAAAAGTAAGTAAAATAATACAAAAAGAACGAGAAGATAAGAAAAAAGAAAAAAGAAATTAAGGAAAGATGAACTTTATCCCAAAAATATTGGAGAAAAAGATAAACGATACTAAAAGAAAAAAATCGTAAAAAGAAATTAGTCTGAAATAATAAGCATCCTATTAGGTACCCAATGGCGACAAAGCCTAAATACCTTTTTTTATTTTTTGTGAAAAACCAACCAAAAATACTAGTCAATAAAAAGAAACAAGGATAGAAAAAAGATACTTGAAAATAAGAAAGAGGAAGAAATCGAGATAAGAAAAAATCACCGATAAAAGAAAGAACAAGAAATAAAATACTAATGGTGCTCACCTCTTCCTAATACCATGACATAACGAATATCTTCTAATGATGATTTTGGCTTTACTTTTAAAATCTTACTGACACCAAGATCATCATTGATAACCGCTACAACTTCACCAACATAAATCCCACTAGGAAACACTTCACCTAAACCATTAGTCTCGACAATACTTCCTACTCGAATATCACTTGTACTACGAATACTAGTGACTAACAAAACCTCTTCTTCCGCATCATATCCTTCTAAAATTCCATTATAAATATTCTCTCCCACTTTTACACTTACCGCAATCTTATTATGTTCATGATTCGCGCTTACCAACCGAACTACACTAGAATAAGCAGAAACTTCAATTACCTTACCCACTAATCCATTTTCATCAACAACAGCCATATCTTTTTCAATACCGTCTTTTTCTCCTTTATCTATTGCCATCGTTTGAAACCAATAATCTAAATCACGATACAACACCCGAGATACAATACCTTGAAAATCACTAGTCGTATTTTTTAATTCCAACAACTGGGAAAGTTCCTGATTTTCTTTGCGTAAAGCCTCTACTTGTTGATTAGTAATATTTTGATAATCTAAAGATACAGGAGAAAAAAGTTTCATTACCCAAGTACCAAGATCGGAAGCAAATCCAATTTGAAAATTAAAACGGTATAAAGAAAAATACAAGGCAAAAACACCAAGAAAAAGAATAAGAATAATGACCATTAAACGATGCTTACGAAAATAACGTTGGTATTTTTTCAAATTCCTCACCTCGATTAACGACTGAGCATCTTATCATCACAAAAACTATAATAATCTTCTTCCCCAACAATAATATGATCTATCACCGGAATAGCATTTAAATCCCCTATTTTTACTAAAGCTTCCGTCAAGCGAATATCCTCTCTACTAGGCCGAATATCTCCACTCGGATGATTATGTACACAAATAATAGAAGAAGCACTACATAAATAAGCATTTTTGAAAACTTCACGCGGATGAACTAAACTGCGATTAATTGTTCCCATAAATAATAGTTTCCTTTCTATGACTTCATTTCGATTATTCAAGTAAAGACAGTAAAAATATTCTTGTTGTTTACCAATAAACCAATACCTAACATAACGGTAAATATCCAAAGAATTACGAATACACACCTTTTTCTGTTCATCAGTTTTAAAAAAAATTCGTTTACCAAGTTCGATCGCACTAAGTAATTTCAGTGCTTTTACTACCCCAATCCCATCGATAGACAGCAATTGATCTTTCGTGATATTCTGTAAAGCATGTATATTTCCACAACATTGTAAAACCTCTAACGAAAGGTCCTTAACATTCTTCCCTTTCTTTCCCGTATCTAGCAAAATAGAAAGTAATTCATCATTAGCTAAACTAGAAGCACCATACTCCAGTAATCTCTCCCTAGGTCTTTCCGTAACGGGAAGTTCCTTTAACCGCATATCAACCACCTACCTTTTTAAAACAAATTCTTCGTAAGAAGCTAAAATTGTCGCTAAGACAGACGTAACTTCTTCTTCTGTATCCGTACTCTCCAACAAAATATCATACTGAGAAAGCTCATTAAAAAATTCATCACTAGCTACTTCATCTTCTTTAATATATAGTTCTACGCCTTGTTGTTCATAAAAATCTTGAACTTTTTTGGCATTATCATAATCAGTAGTAATCCCTACATAAACATAATAATTACCATTTTGCTCGACTTCAATATGAGGATCAGCCAATACCTCTTTAGGTTGTTCCTTTTCATAAGCGCCATACTGTAAAAAAAACACTTTGTTTTCGCCACCAAAAGTAGTACTAGTCTCCTGATAATTACTAAATAAAAAGTTAGCACACAAATAGCCAAGTAATAACGCACAACAAATCGAAATCAATAAATTTGCTTTCATCCGTCTCACCTGATAACAGAATACTAAAAAGAGAATAAAAACTTTGTCGAATAATAGACAATCCAAAAAATATCATGAAAAAAAGCTCAATTCTTGAGCCAAATTCTTAAACCTATAAGAATAATTGAACAATTCGCCAAATGGTAGAAGTAAATAGACAAAGAACAATTCCGCAAACAGTAGGAATCAAGAAAGCAATCAATGTCCATTTCCAACTATTTGTTTCTTTACGAATAGTAAGACAAGTAGTTGAACATGGAAAATGCATCAGAGAAAATATAATCGTATTAAGAGCTGTAAGTGCCGTCCAACCGTGTGTAACAAGCAAATTTTTCAACTCTTGAATATTACTAAAATCAACCATATTTTCTAACGACATATAAGCCATAATCATGATCGGAATCACAATTTCATTAGCAGGAAAACCAAGTAAGAAAGCAGTTAAAATTACCCCATCTAAGCCAATTAACTCACCAAATGGATCTAAAAAACTACTGATATAATGAAGAAGACTATTGCCATCAATCATCGTATTCGCAAGTAACCAAATAATTATTCCCGCCGGAATAGAAACTAAAACCGCTCGTCCTAACACATGTAATGTCTTATCAAAAATACTACGAACGATCACTTTAAAAAACTGTGGTTTTCGATACGGTGGTAACTCTAAAGTAAAGGAACTAGGTACCCCTTTTAATAAGGTTTTAGATAAAAGCCTTGAGATAAAAAAAGTCATAAAAATACCCAGTAAAATAACCAATGTCAAAAAACCAACTTCAATTAAAGAAGAAAATCCTTGTAGTTCAAAACCGACAAAAAACATTGCGATGATTGTCATAATCATCGGGAAACGACCGTTACATGGTACAAAATTATTGGTAAGAATCGCAATTAACCGTTCTCTAGGAGAATCAATAATCCTACATCCTATTACTCCTGCCGCATTACAACCAAATCCCATGCACATACTGAGTGCTTGTTTCCCACATGCCTTACATTTTTGAAAACATTTATCGAGGTTAAACGCCACTCGCGGGAGATAACCAGAATCTTCTAACAGCGTAAACAAAGGAAAAAATATGGCCATCGGTGGTAACATAACCGAAACTACCCAAGCAAGAGTCCTATACATGCCCAGCACTAACATCTGAATAAGAAAATTCGGAAAATGTAAGAACTGAAAAAAAGAATACAGGGGTTCTTCCAAACTAAACAATAAATCATACAACAAACTAGAAGGATAATTACTACCTACAATTGTCAACCAAAATACCAGCATAAATAAGAAAAGCATCAATAAAATTCCCGTAAAACGACTAGTCACTAATCGATCCAAGCGTAGAGATTTTCTTTTCTTTTTATTATCCTGATGTAAAATCACGCCATCACATACCTCTTCTGCTTTTTTCATAATAGAACTAACCATACTATCTTTAATTTCTACTCCAGAAAAACTAGCCGATACTCGCTCCTTAATTTCTAAAAAACGATTAATTTTACTAAAAGAAAAACCCAGATACTGATCAATTTCTTCTAAAAGAATAGGATCATAATCAATCAATTTCAATGCCAACCATCTAGGATTAAGATTTCTAATATCATATTCTTGAAATAATTGTTCAAGTTCTAAAATACCATCTTCTATCTCTTTAGAATAGCGAACTTTACTTACCTGTTGAACTTCATCCATCCGAGAAATCTCCGTAAGTAATTCGGAAAAACCTTTTTTACTACGAGCAACCGTACCAACAACAGGAACACCCAATCGTTTTGACAATAGTTCTAAATCAAGCTCAATCCCCTTCTTCTTCGCCTCATCCAACAAATTAACACAAACGATAACCTGTTGATTGATTTCTAATATCTGGAGTACTAAATTCAAATTTCTTTCTAAGCACAACGCATCACAAACAACAATTACCATATCATATTCTTGAAAACAAAGAAAATCTCTAGCTACCGTTTCTTCTTCTGAATGAGAAATTAAAGAATACGTACCCGGTAAATCATAAAGTAAATAATTTTCTTTATGATAAGAAAAACTACCTACCGCATTACTTACTGTCTTACCAGGCCAATTTCCCGTATGTTGATGCATACCCGTCAATTGGTTAAAAAGAGTACTCTTTCCCACATTAGGATTACCGGCTAACGCTATTTTTTTCATACTCTTCCTCCACAAAAATATCTTTCGCATCACTTTTTCTTATCGCAACAATCGCATTCCTAATCTGATAAGCAACCGGATCACGAAATGGACTAGTAAACAAACATTCTATTTCCGTACCGGGAACTAATCCCATATCTAACAAGCGACGCCTAATTGTACCTGTATTTTTTAATGAAGAAACCACGCACTTCTCTCCAACATTTAATTGACTTAATCTCAAAGTACTCAACTCCTTACTACCATAATATATTCGAACACGAAATAATTGGTTAAAAGAGAATAGTGTCAAGTATAGTCAATCATTCTTCGACGAAAAAAGTATCAAAATTATATAATGAACTTAAGATAAAGGAAACTTTATCAAAAAACAAAGAAAGGGAGAATAACTATGGATTATCAATTTTCCAGTAGTACCGTTAATGAAGTAGGTACTACAATCGTAAATACAGATACAGAAAACATCAACGAAACAGTAAATAGTATTATGGCTTTAGCCGAAAATGTTCGTGCGGGATGGACAGGAAGCGATGCTGATGCCTATGTAAATGCACTTCTTGCTTACAAAACGGACATGAACAAACTAGTTCAAAGTGGAAAAACAATCGGAAATATTTTGATTCAAATTGCTAAAATTATGCAAGAAAGAGAAGAAGCTAGAAGAAGAGCTGCAGAAAGCGACCTAGCAAGCTAAGGAAAGGAGAATAAGAAAAATGAATGGACAATTAAAATTATCAGTAGCAGAAATACAGGCGGCAGCAGCAAGTTTAAGAGATTATGCCACTCAACTTCAAGATCAAATCTCAACTATGATGACAAGAATTCAAAACTTAGAATCCAATCAAGAGTTTAAAACTGTGGCTGGAAGTCAAAGTTTCTACGATAAAGCAGAAACATTTAATGCTAATACCCCTAAATTTATTGAAGCAATTAACAAATTTGCAAACTTCCTAGATCAAACAGTAGTTACCAATTACGAAGAAACAGATACACAAATTACCCAAGCACAAGCTTCCCTCGAAGAACAATTAGCAGCTCTAGAAAGTTCAGGAAACGTTGGAGAATAATTCAAAATAAAAACGAATATCACCAAGATACTCGTTTTTTATATATTAAAAGGACTAATCACATAGTCCCTTTCTTTTTATTCACGAATAACTACATCGCCAAATGGATGAGTAACTGTTCCGGTTACAAAAGTATTCGTTCCAATTCCTCCAGTTATACTTGTCCAATCAAAACTTCTACCTGTTTTGTTGGTAATTTTTGAATACATGTTGAAATTTCCCCAAGCATAAATCTTTTGAAAAGCATTTTTCCCAATCGAAGTCACCGTAGATGGAATAGTTAAACTCGTAATATAATTAGCATGAAATGCCAGAGTACCTATAGTAGTCAATCCCTCTGGTAGTTGTACCGACGTTAAATATGCTTCTTGGAAAGCATAAGCGTCAATTGTCTTTAGTGCTACTCCATTAGCAGAAGCTGGAATAGAGATAACCTTATTTTTACCACCATAGCCGATAATCGTTGAATAATCAATTCCTGATGAAGTACGTTTATAAATATAAGCCTGACTATCTGGTAACTTATTACCAGGAAAGACCAACGTACCAATTGAAGTTACAGTATCAGGAATAACTACACCAGTAAGTTGAGCACTAAAGAAAGATTGATTCTCTAAACGACGAAGCGTAATCCCATTAGCTGTACTAGGGATCGTAATATTTTTATTGGCTCCACCATAACTAACTAATGTGGAATAGTCAATTCCTGATGAAGTACGTTTATAAATATAAGCCTCGCTATCTGGTAATTTATTTCCATTAAAAGCACCATCACCAATTGAAGTAACCGAACTAGGAATACTGATACTTGTTAACTGATTAGACATAAATGCTCGTCCACCAATCGTTTTCAAAGTAGAAGGTAAAGTTACTGATTTTAACTGACAATTCCAGAAAGCCCCATAATCAATTAACGTTACTCCTTCAGGAATAACTAAAGTATTTAATGATACATTTCGAAGTGCTTGATTACCTATCGTTGTAAGTTGAACACCATTTTTCGTTGCCGGAATCACTAAATCTTTACTAGTTCCTGCATAACCAATAATCGTACTGTAATCAAAAGTTCCATTACTATTCTTTTTATAAATAAATGCCTGATCTTCATCAAATAAATTACCTGAAAAAGCTCCACTTCCTAAACTAGTTACCATCGATATATCTGGAAGTTCTGGTAATTTATTTTTATAAAAAGCTAAACCACCAATTGTTCTTAAACTTTCTGGGAATACTACACTAGTCAACGAGTTACTAGAAAAAGCTGAAGATTGAATAGTTTGTAAAGTATTTGGAAACTTGACTGATGTAATTCCAAAACCACTAAAACTACTAGACGCTAAATTGATAACCGGATAGCCCTCTATCTTAGTAGGAAGTACAACATCAGGTCCACACTCTTTTTTATATTTAAGTATCGTAATTCCATTGTTTTCAATTTTATAATTATAACATACTTCTGCTTCTTCCTTAGTATATTCATAAACAGGAGTCACTTCATCTTTTTCTCCAGTTGGACCATAGACAATAACCTCGTCCCTATCGCCAATTACTCGTCCAACGGAAAGTGTTAAATCATCACTTCTAAATACTGATTCTCTGGTTAACTGTGTTTCTTCAGTAATAGCCACTTTATAGCCTTTTTTATCTACAGCTGTGACATAGTATTCATAAGTCTTACTATCTCCATCATAAACAACAATCACATAACCATCTTCCCAATCAGCAAACGGACTTTTCTTTTTCTGATCAGTATTGATATTATCAAAATGAACATAATACGTAATATTAGGATTATTAAATGTATACTCCCTTATTGCTTGTTTAGCTTTTACGTCATCGATATATAATTTAATCGAATCAATATAAGAATCTTTTCTAGAATTTGTCATATATCCAGAAACCATCGGAATCGCAATCCCTAATAAAACAGCAAGTATTACAATAACAGCTAGTAATTCAATCAAAGTAAACCCTTTATTTTTTATTCTCTTTCTCATCATCTCACCTACCCATTTCCAACTTCTCATACATCATCTAATGTCTCAATTTGCTTAGTCACATTACTAATCTTCTCATCACTTTCTCGGTAAGAAGCTACCGTATCTACCATCATTTTAGAATAATTCTCGATTTCTTTGACATAAGAAGGAAAATGTTCTTCTAATTCTTGAAACTGCGTATAAATTGCTTTCGCACTATCCCCTACCATAATTTCCTCTTCAAAGATATATTTCATTTTCTGACTAATGGCTTTTAGATAGCTATCTAATTTTTCTGATGATTCTAACAACTTAGAACCAATATTTTCAATTCCCTGATATTGAATAGATTCCCTACTATCATTCATATTAACTTGAAGTAACTTGATCGATTTCTTGAACTAGTTGATCAAGTAATCGATTAGCTTCTTCCACTTCACCCCTTTTTCTATTTATACTATCTCTTATTCCAGGGCGTTCTTCCTGATGAGACTCTCCCGTTTCTTCATCATAAACAGTATAATATAGTTGTCCTTCTAAATTTCGAATATCCGTATATAACTGTTCTCGTTGCCTTCTAGTTGCATTATGTTGTTCAATCAAACCAAGTAAATTTTTCATAGAAGCTAACTTAGCTAGTAACTCTTCTAATTTAGTATCCTCTAAGCCGATCGCCTCATCAAGATGAACTCTAGTACTTCCTTCCTAGGAAGAAGCAAATTCTTGTTTAGAAGAAGATAAATTAGTTCGAATTTCCTTCACTTTTTCTACAAATGAATCAACTACTGAAGGAGATAGTTGAATTTCTTCAAAACTCTCGTTCACTAATACGCCTTCTGCTCCTAAAGTAGCATTTTGTATTTGAATATTGTTTTGTACATTAGTCTGTAAAGCCAAAGCAAAATCACTCAAATTATTTCCAATTAAACCAATAAAATTAATTAAATGAATCAAATTAGGTTGATAAGCAACAAGTTCTGTAATATATTGATTAGCATCAGTACCTACCCAATTATTTTGAATCTGAAAAGCTACACCATAAATATTTTGTACCGTATCAAGAACACCAGAAACATCAGTATTCTTAATCGCGTTTGCTTCATTCATTAAAGTTCTAACATTTGCTAAATAATCGACCATATATTCCACCTCCGTATTTTAATGGCATATCCTATAAAAAGTATAAAAGCAGTAGTCTAAAAAGTCAATAAACTACTACCGAAACTGACACAGCAATCGTTTTTGGTGACTGGTCACTTGATAAAACAAAAGATCATCAGTTAAAATAACAACCTCTTTTAAGTAAATTGTTCGAGATAAAACTTCCATAATCGCAAGTAATAATAATAAAGAAAACTCTTCTAACAAAGAAGAAGAAATACCATTAATATAAATTGTCCCACTATATTCCATTTGTTTCTCCAAAGTCATAAAAACATCGTAAATTTCTTTTATAATCTTACTCTCATCAGCATTTTTATAACTAATTTTAGAAAGTAAAGAATAATCAGATAAAAGAGCTTTAAACTTCTCATTTGAGAATTTTCCCTTATTTATTTCACTTCCAATTACTACACCAGTTATTGTATTTCCTAAGCGAACCGAAACATTTTTTCGTAAAATCTTTTGTAAATCGAAAAAACGACACCCTAGGATAGAAACATCATAAAAAAGTTGAGCTAACTTCAAAAAAGAATAATTCATTGGAATATAATCATTATCAAAATAAAGATGACTACTACGACAATATGGACATAAACATAACCCCTTTTTATTAATCATCGTAATCTTATCGATATAAAATACTTGTAGACAATGATAACAGGCAGCAACATTATTATGGTCTAATTTAGAAACATCACTACTATTTTCTCGTAAATTTCTTATTTCTACCAATATTTCTTTCAACGTATAATCACTAATTGGTAAATAAGTGTCAGCATAATCTAAAAGACGTTGAATTAATAAACGTAGCTGATTATTTTTAACATTTTTGGTATTTGCGATTTTGTATAAAGAAATTAACATTTCTTCTTCTGTCAACTTAGCAATAGGTACATCAGAAAATTTTTCATAAAGTTGAAGATAATTTTTTGGTACCCGAAGAAAATAAGAGACATCTTCATATAATTGGGGTAAACGTTTAATTTCTAATTTCTGATATTTTTCTAACCACCAATATTTCTTCATGAATAATAAAACCTCACTATCTATTTACTACACCCATTATATAGCAAATCCAGAAAAAAAACAAAGTCACTACACTGTACTTTGTTCTCGTTCAAATTCTAATACTTCTAATGTACCAGGTATAAATAAAATTAAATGATTATGATTATCTTTATCTAACTTCACCAAAAAGCCATTTTGAAAATAAGAACTTAGCGAAGTACTGCCATCTAAATACTCGGTATTTAAAGATGTATCTATCCAATAATAATAGTAATCATCATCAGCAAATATCACATCTCCATCACGAGAAGTAGAATAACCACCTTCAACATCAATACTTCCAGTTAAATAGTTATTCGTCGTATCTTTACGCTCCGAATAAAGATAATAGCGATTATCCTCATCCGATAAATACAATAAATGATGATTTTCATCTACCCAATATCCATAGATTTTATATTCTAAATACCCAGTCATAAAAGAATCTTTTAAATAGTCCCCTACCGTTGTCGAATAACCATTATCTAATACTAATCGAATAGAAGAAACAGCCAAAAAGATAGAAAGAACAGTCGTAATCACACCACCGAAAATACTAATCAACAGCGAAGTAATTTTCACTCCATTAGAAGCACGTTTTAAATTAATTAAACATACGACAAAAGCAATAACCGCTAACAAAAGTCCAAGGCCCCAGTTAAAGAAACAAAGAGGTATCGCCAGAATGGAAAGAAAAATTGCAAGATAAGAAAAACGATTATCTTTTTGTGTCTGACGAGTATATCGAGGAGAATCAACATACTGAATTTTTTCTTTTTCTGTATTTGTTTTTTCTATTTTACTCTCCCACAAAGTAGTAGAACGGTAAGAAGCAAAAGGATCTTCATAAGAAGAAAGCTTCTTTCCACAATACGGACAAAATTCAAAATCGTCAGTCATTTCCCGATCACACTTAGGACATCTCATAAATCCACCACCACTTACTATAAGTATAGCACACCAAAAAAAGAAGCAAAATAAAAAAACCAAAAGAATTTAAGTAAATTGCGGTATAATGAATATACAAGGATGTGAAAAAATGAAAGTAGCTATTATAGGAACAGGAGCTTACGGACTTGCTTTAGCACTTACCATAGCAGAAAATAACCATCAAGTAATGATGTGGACAAAATTTGAAGAAGAAAAAAGAATAATTGAAGAAAAACATAGTTATGATAAAGTTTTACCCAATATTATCATTCCAGATAAGATTGAAATCACTCTTGACATGAAAAACTGTCTCGATCAAGCTAAGCTGATTATTATCGCAGTACCTGCTGGATTTGTGAATGATATCTGTTTAGAAATGAAAAAATGGATAACCCCAGATCAACATATTTGTATTGCTTCTAAAGGAATTGAACAAGGAACATATTTATTTATCAATGACGTAGTCAAAAAACATATTAAAACATCACAAATTGCGGTTATCTCTGGACCAAGTTTCGCTATTGATATTGCTTCAAAAATGCCAATTGGATTAACACTTGCTACAGAAAATAATGAAACTGATTTAATCGTAAAAACCGCATTAGAAAACAGTCATTTTAAACTACGGAGTACAACGGATATCTATGGAACAGAAATATGCGGAGCAATCAAGAATGTAATTGCGATCGCTTCAGGTATGTTAAATGGATTAAAGGCACCAGAATCTACTCAAGCCATGTTTATCACTGAATCACTTCACGATGTCAAAGCTTTGATCAAAAACTTAGATGGAGACGGAAACACGATTCTTTCCTTTGCCGGGTTCGGTGATCTATTACTAACTTGTACTAGTAAAAAGAGTCGAAATTTCACTTTTGGGCATTATCTTGCCACCAAAACTCAAACGGAAATCGAAGAATATATTCATTCCCATACCATCGAGGGATTATACACATTAAAAGCAATTTATAAACTAATCTCTGAGAAAAAAGTAGATATCCCAATCATTAACTTAATTTATGATATTGTTTTTCATCAAAAAAATCCAAAAGAGTTACTCACTTTCTTAATTGAAAAAGAGTAACTCTTTTATTATCTAAGATTCTGGAATATTTAAAATAAAATTCTCAGATTGAACGATTTCATCATTTTGATCTAAAATTCGAATCAAAAGATTATTCCGTTTACCAGGAACAAAACCAGTTAATGTATAATAATGCTTCGTTACAAGAGAATCATTCCCATCAGCATCTAACATTCTCTGATAAATCAAATCTTCATCTGTAGCGATACTATCTGTCGTTACATAGTACTCGAATTTATACTTCTCACCAGTATGAAAATAAATATTTACACTTCCCTCGTCCTCTAAAAAAGGATCATATAAAATAAGGGGCGAACTAATTCGATAATTATCAATTAATAATTGATCGATTTTTTTCTGTACAACTTCACGATATAAATCATGAGAAATATCCAAAGTATCTGGCATTTCAACAACGAAAATATTATCGCCAATTTTATAATCTTCTACAAATTGGATATTTTCTTCTATCCATTCAATATCATTCTCATGACGATTAACATAATCTTCGTAAGATTTTCTACCATAATCATAAATAAATATGGTTGCCCATACCAAAATAAGTCCTAAAATACCATATTTAATAATTCGCTTTATCCAATATTTTTTCACTTTGCCTCACCTTTTTTCCATTATACTACAACTTGACCACTAGAAAAAGAGAAAAAATTATCGTTTATCCCTTAAATCAGGATAACGATAATCATAATTTTGATCATTTCTTGTCCTTCGATAGTAACCAACTTTTTCTGCAGTACGAATACTAAACAGATTATAAATACTAATATCTCCGCGTAATTGTTTGAGTCCTTCAACATGATTCAACAAATAACTAGAAACTTCCTTCACAGTCAAATAAGAAAGATCCTTACCACGATAATCTGAATGAAGTCCATATTCCAGTTTCATCACACCCGCAAAATTTAAATCTCCTAAATGTAAATAACCAATTAACTTTCCATCTAATTCTAATAAATAAGAATGATTAGGCACTATTTTGTTAGAAACAGAATCACCTGATTTCAATTGTTCTTCAATATGCCGGAAACCATACTTTAAAAAAAGAGGATCAGAAGACAAATCACGGCAAAATTTAATATGTTCTTTATTATCAAGACAAAAATCACTAATTGTCAATTGACCAATAGGAAACTTCATGATCTCTTCTCCAACAAACGACTGACTGCTACCATAACCCCTAATTTTCCATACTCGTAAGTAAGTCCACCTTGTTGATAAGCAATATATGGTTCCCGAATTGGACCATCACAAGAAAGTTCAATGGAAGAACCCTGAACAAAACTTCCAGCTGCCATAATGACTTGATCATCATAACCAGGCATATCCCAAGCTTCCGGAACAGCTTCACTATCAATTGGAGATGCCATCTGAATTCCTTGACAATAGCGAATCAAGTCAGAAGCATTCCCAAAAATGATATTCTGAACAATATCCACACGATGATCATGAGATTTAGGTTCTACTAAATAACCAAGTTCTTCTAATACACAACTAGTTAATACTGCGGTTTTCAAACTAGCCGCAACAACACTAGGTGCCATAAATAATCCTTGTAAAATAGATTTATTTATCCCCAAACTAGGACCAACTTCTCTACCTTCACCAGGTACAGTAAGTCTCTCCCCTGCCAAATCGATTAACTCTTTTCTTCCCGCTATATAAGCACCATTTGGCGCAAGTCCTCCACCTAAGTTTTTAATTAAAGAACCGACAATAACATCACAACCTACTTCTAAAGGACTCTGTTCTTCTACAAATTCACAATAACAGTTATCCACCATAATAATGGCTTCTGGTTGAATTTCTCGAATAATAGGAACAATTTTTTCAATTTTTGAAATAGAAATACTTTTTCTCGTTGAATACCCCTTAGAACGTTGTATTTCAATTAAACGAACAGGATGATGTGTTAAAAATTCACGAATAGCTTCAACATCAAAATCGTCATCGACTAAGTCAATTTCTGAATAAAGAACTCCAAAGCTTTTCAAACTACTCGCATTTTCTTTAATTCCAATTACTTCATGTAAAGTATCATAAGGCGTACCAGTAATACTAAGCATCCTATCACCTGGTCTTAAATAAGAAAATAAACTAACAGTAAGCGCATGTGTTCCCGAAATAAATTGTCCTCGAACTAAAGCGTCTTCAGCACCTAAAACATCCGCAAATATCTGTTCAATTACTTCACGTCCAATATCATTATAACCATAGCCAGTTGTTTCTTGAAAATGCGCTTCACTCACCCTATTTTTACGAAAACTTGCTAGCACACGATTACTATTTTTTAAACAATCCTCGTCAATTTTTTTGAAAATATCCGCAACTTTTTGTTCTGATCTTTGCACCAAATCAACAATAGACGCAGGAATTTCTAAATCGTAAAGTTTCATTTTAACCCTCCTTATATATTTTAATCATTTCATTATTAGCTTTTTATCTACTATTTACCATTTATCCATATAAACAACGATTACAACTTCTTACTTAAACACTTAGAGCGGTCATGTTTTTCTTTAATAGAGTCGTAAAGTAATGTAAAACAATCATCGTTAAGAATTGTTGTATCATCATAAAGTGCTTCTTGAAACCCATCTTTACCATTCTTGTATGAATAAAAACAAATGATTTCCCGATATCGTTTAAAATAACTCTTGTATCTTTTTAACCAAGAGTACTGATGATCAGTGATCTGTGGCGGAAGATAAAACACTTTATGAGTCAAGGTTTCTTGAATAGATACATAGCCTAATTGAGCCATCATTCGAGACCAAATATAACCATTATAATTATCTTCTTTAACTAGTTCTTCAGATAAAGGAAAAGAAATATTATTCTGGTGACAAAATTCAAAAATAGCTAAACCATGACGAGAACAACTAGAATCTAAAGCGCGATGATAATCTTTAAAATTCTCTGTTTCATCTGGAACAATAATGGTCATACTTTCTCTCATTTGTTTTTCTCCTTACTGTTAATCATACTAAACATAAAAACCTCCATCCACACGAAGGACTGAAGCGTTAATATAACTTGCCTTGTCACTAGCTAAGAATACAACGACATGCGCAATTTCTTCAGGTGATGCGAAACGACCAAGTAATATTTTCTTTTCCTCTGCCTCAATCATTTCTGAATCTAACTCTTGATTCATAGGAGTATTTACCCAACCAGGCGCTAGAGTATTGACTAAAACATATGGTGCGTATTGAATCGCTAAATTTTTCGTTAATGAAAGTACACCCGCTTTAGAAGCATCATAATCTATACTTTCAGGATAAACCGTATCGATACCATTCGTACTAGAAATATTAATTATCCGTCCAGTCTTTTGATTGAACATAATCTTTCCAATATATTTTCCCATCAAAAAAGTTCCAATCAAATTGACATCTAGTGTACGTCTAAAATTGTCAACTGTCTTATCCTCAAAAGTCGTATCAATCGCAATTCCCGCATTATTCACCAACACATCGATTTGTCCAAATTTATTTAAAACCTCTTCTACCATCCGCTTAACATCCTCTTCATTAGCAACATCTCCTTGTACCAATAAAGTTTCTACCTGGTAATGAGATTGAATAAATTTTTCAATACTTTCCGCTTGTTCCTTATGTTGATAATAATGGATAACCACATCTGCGCCTAAAGAAGCAAATTCTTTAATCGTAGCTTCTCCTATTCCGCTAGAACTACCAGTTACCCAAACTACTTTACCATGAAAATCCATTCTTCTCACCCTCTTTTCATAATCCCTTCCATAATAACTGATTTATCGACAAAAAAAGTATTTTCCATATAAAATTTCTGTCTAGCATTAAAAAAGTAACGAGCCAAATAAATTTTATTCAGCGAATAACGAATTCCCTGCTTTCTCAAATAAAAACACGTGAATGTCTTACAACCAATATTCTTGATATCACAACCGCCACCTTTTTTTAAATGAGGACAATCAGCATTCTTTACATAACTGTGACAACAACCGTTTATATAAGTGTCTTTTTTTATCTTTCTTTCCATCATATCACGCCGTCTTTTACACAAATCATGACAAAAACCGCAAATATCTTTTTCTCTAAATTCCTGATCCAAATAATCGCAAATTAAATCATAAAGATAACTGTATCGTTCTTCCTTATCAGTTTTCTCTAATACTTTATCGACTACTTTCATCCGTTCTTCGATATTAGAATCTCCTATTTTTTCTAAATATTCTCTAGTTTTATCATACAACTTCTGATCCTTTTTACTCCTCATAAAAACACCCATTTCTAATCCACATCTATTGTATCACAAGGCTTCTATTTTGACACGAAAAAACAAAAAGAAAAGAAAAACACACAGAAAAAGACATTTTCTCTTTCAATTAGAAAACGTCTTCTATTATTTTAGTAATCATAAAATTATTAACGAAATGATTGACTTTCCAATGGAATATTCACTTGTATATCTTGATCATTTTGATCAATAAATTCAATTCGAACTACAATTACTTGAGAAAAGTCTTTAATCATCTTAGAAGTAAAAGTAGTTTTTCCAAGAGTATGTTCTTCAATTGTTGTTCGAAAATTTTTTAAATGTTCCTGAAGCGAAAACAACTCATCCGATGAAGTGGTTTTTGCTTGTAAAAGTTCTTCCTGATCATCAAACTGGGCAATTACAGAAATCGTTACTTCTTTTACTTGAATGTCCTTAAAACTATAATCTACATTCGAAATCTGAAAAGAATGATACTCCGAGGTAAAAGTAGCAGATCCCGCTACACTAAAATTTCCAGAATTTCCTGTAAAAGTGTAGAAAACAAATTTTTGACTAGTTAAATGTAAAACAAAGTAAAGAACTAACAAAATAGAAATCAACACCCATATAATAATCAACCATCTAGGAAGAGAAACCTTATTTTTTAATTTCCCAAAAAATTTACTTTTTTTCATCTAAACACCATACCTTACCATAGATAACACATAGAAATCATTTTATCTACATGCCTATCCATTATTTTCTTTTTTCCACTGTTCTACTAAAAAGTTTACCTATATTTCGATTATATCAAATCATCAAAAAAAAAGAAAGAGTCTACTCTCCGATTCTTTCTACTACATGTTCATATGGTAAAATTTCTCTCACAAAAGTAGAACGATTAGGCTCTGTATAAGGACATAAGATATAAATATGATTTTTGGTTCTTGTCAATGCCACATAAAATAAACGTCTTTCTTCACTAAAAGAAGAACCATTCTTGCCAAATACACTAATTAGAGGCTCATCCTCAATTTGACTAGGGAATCCTTTTTCTCCCTCTTCTGCATTTAATAAAATTACATCATCATACCCTAATCCCTTTGAACTATAAATAGTCATAAATTCAATCTGTAATTCAGGGTGTTTTTTATCGATGATTTTATTCTCTGATGGAACAGGCCCTGGAACAAAATAATTACCTAAAATCTTATCCACATCACTACGATATCTTCCTAAGAGTAAAATTTTACGACTAGGATCCTCTTTAGCAATTTGTTCTAAAATTAACTGTAAAGTATCTTCGATTGGTTGAAGATGAAGTTGTTGCATCTTTTCTCTTCTTCTTCGACTGGCATATACTTTCTTTCCTTCAGAAGTAAGCTCAAAACTATCATCATAATAATAAACTTGAACTGGATTATCCAAATGTTTAGACGAAACTAATTGTTTATCGAAATACTCATCACTTTGACTGATAAAATTACCCGCCACATCGATTAATTCCTGACTGTTTCGATAAGTATTGGTAATCTTAACAATCTCTGCATATCCCATATACCGATAAAATTGGGTAAACAAATCGACATCCGTTCCCGAAAAAGAATAAATAGCTTGCCAATCATCGCCCACAGCGACAATTTTACTTTTGAATAAATCCGCAATGTTTTTCGCTAGTTGATACCGTTGTCTAGAAATATCCTGATATTCATCAATAATAATATAATCATAATCCAGATTTTTCTGTTTTTTCGATACCATTTCAACCCCTAAACTAGAATAATGAATCATATCTTCGAAATCTACTTTACGTTGTTGATGAATGCGATGTTGATAATAGCGATAGAATCGTTTTACTAGCCGAAGTTGATGCCGCAAGGTATCATCAGGAGTATCCGCAATAAACCGATCAAAATCTTCTTCTTGATGATTTTCCTCTTTAAATCGCGCAATAAATTCAAGTAATAAATGAATAAGACGGAAAAAAGGTGTATCCTGATTAGTTTCTAATAAAGTTCGTAAAATTTCTTCTGGTTCTCTTTCCTTTTTCACTATATTCTTTTCCTTTAAATAAGTACCCAAAGCCTTTAAGTAATGCTCCTTTTTATTTTCATATCTTCCATACAACTCTAATAATTCTGTCTGATATTTCCGATGAACTTTTTTCTTTTCAAAAATCTCATTCTGATAATCTCTGTCATAAGAAGAAATTGTTCCATCTAAATTTTTCGTCGCTAAACCATAATATTCGACATAAATAGGATGATGAAGATCAGAAATAGTAAAGTCTGGAGAATAACTCCTCCTACCATTTACAACATAAGGATAAACCGCTTCATATTCATAAGGGATAGAATGCTTATATAAATAATTCGCAATCTTGACTTCCCCTTCAGATTTCATATACTCTCCACGAATGGAGCGATAGTTTGGTTTTCTACTTCGATTCTTAATTCTCTTTTCTACTTCCTGTTCTAAAGTACCATCTTTCTTACATTCCTTTATCTTACGTTTAACTAGATACTGAAAATATTCATCATAAGTTTCGTAGTTATAACATTCATCATAAAAAGAAACATAATCACCAAAAACCTCGATTACTTCTTTGAGTAATACTTTATTTGGAAATATTCTAGTTTTAAAGCACTCTGCTAATACCTGATATTGCGCTCCACCATCAATAACTTGAACCGGTTTTTGATCAAAAATTATTCGTAAAAATTCCATTCCTAACTTATGAAAAGTAAGAACTCTAACCCCAAGTTGAAAGTCATAATTTATTCTTCGATCCAATTCTTCAGCGGCTTTATTAGTAAACGCTAGCAACAATATTTTTTCTCGTGGTACATTTTTCTTTTCTACCAAATACTTTACTTTAGCGGCCATCGTTGTCGTTTTTCCACTACCTGCTCCCGCAATCACTAAAGAATAATCCTCATCAATTAAAATTGCCCGGCGCTGATCTTCATCTAATAAAATATTGGGATCTACCTTAGTAAACATCAAATCAAAATAACGGCTGTACTCTTCTAATTTTTCCGTCAAAAAAGATTCATTATGTTCTTTAATTAACTCACTACCCTGATTACTGATCTTCATTAGTTCTTGATACAAGGAAGATGTTTCATCTAAATATTTAGAAAATAATTCAAAAACATCCCGATACATTTCTAAAAAAGAATCATATTCGCTAGTCGCTATATAAGAGTCTCGTGACAAAAAATCTTGAAAATCGTGAATACAAGCTTCGCTACGACTGTCAAAATAACCCTCTTCCATTATGAACACCCCTTATTCTATATATTAGTATACAAGAAACTAGAAAAAAGAGCAAAGAAAAAGATAGAAGTTTTTAAAAAACATCTACCTAAAATTTCCAAAAATGTCTACTTCCTCTATACACCCATCGAATTTGTCTCAGGTAAAGTAGATCCACCATCAATAACGATACCCTGAGCCGTGATATAACTAGACTCATCGCTCGCTAAGAATGCAGCTAATTCGCCAAGTTCTTCGATTGTACCTAACCGTTTCATCGGAATCGCATTCGCAATGCCAGAAACTACAGCTTCTGGATCACTAGGATTACTTGTTTTAGCCATACCATCTACCATCGGTGTTCGAATATAACCTGGTAAAATCGCATTGACACGAATATGATCAGTAACCACTTCACTAGCTAACGCTTTAGTAAATCCCATTAATGCTGCTTTCGTCGTGGCATAAGCAACTTCCCCACTATCCGCAACCATCACGCCTGTTACACTCGATAAATTCACAATTGAAGAAGAAGCGTTTTTCTTTAAATAAGGAAGCGCTGCCTTAGTCACATTCCATGTTCCTTTAATATTGATATCAAAATGAGTATCTCGTAGCTCATCACTCATTGCTTCAAAAGTTTCTAAATGACATACTCCAGCATTATTCACAATAACGTCGATATGACCAAGTTTATCAAATACATCTTTCATACAAGCAGTAACCATTCGCATATCACGAATATCTACTTTATAACCTGTCACAGTAGAATTCGGAAATTGATTACGTAACTCAATAATTGTATCCGCAATTTTGTCCGAATAATCAAATAATACGACTTGTGCTTCATATTTCAAAAATACTTTGGCGATGCCTAAACCATTTCCCATCGCCCCACCAGTCACAATCGCTACTTTATCTTTTAACTTACTCATAATCTTCTCTCCTATTCTATATTTAAGTATAACACAAAACCAAAAAAAACTAGAAAATAATTTTTACTTCAACTGCTTCTGGTTCTGTATAATAACGAGGATAAAACGTAACTTTCGCCCCTTCTTTTGGTATCTGATGAGCAAAAACATCTTGATAAGAAAACAGATAAATATTCCCATCTTCACCGACAATATACCCGTAATCTCCATACAGTAACTTAACAATATAACCCTTTAATCGCTTATATTTACCATTACCCTTCATCGATCATTACTCCTCGTATTTTAAAAAGTATAACACAAAATAAAAGTAATCACATTTTTTACACGAATGTGGAATAAAATTTACCAGAAGGTGATAATCATGTACCCAATGTATCCATATATTGGAAAAAAGAAAATATGTAGAGAACTTCCCATAGCCTTTCCTCATCAACATCAACAATCTCAACCTGGACTCGAATACTTAATGGATCCCAAACCAATCTTCGATAATCCCAATCAAAAAGGAAGCAACAAACTACTGGGAAAAGTCGCTATCGTAACGGGCGGAGATAGTGGAATCGGACGAAGTGTTGCCGTCCAGTTTGCGAAAGAAGGAGCCGACATTGCCATTGTTTATTTCGATGAAGTAGAAGATGCTGAATTTACAAAAAATTATATTCGAAAAATGGGGAGAAAGTGTATCACAATAAAAACAGACCTCCGTCAAAAAGAAAATAGTCAATATGCAATCAACTGTGTGATGAACACCTACCATAAAATCGATATTCTAGTGAACAACATTGCCGTTCAATTTTTACAAGACAGCATCTTAAACATCACAGAAGAACAATTACTACTTACTTATCAAACAAATGTGTTCTCTTATTTTTACATGATTCAGGCAACTCTTCCTTATCTAAAAGAACATTCAAGTATCATCAATACAACTTCAGTTACTGCCTATCAAGGAAATAAAAAATTAATCGACTATAGTAGTACCAAAGGAGCTATTGTCACATTAACTAGATCTCTGGCCTTGTCTCTTGCCGAAAAGAAAATACGGGTTAATGGTGTCGCACCTGGACCTATTTGGACTCCTTTAATTCCTGCTTCCTATACAGGAAAAGAAGTAGAAACCTTCGGAACTTATACCTCCAAAACACCACTCATGCGTGCCGGTCAACCATTTGAAGTTTCCCCATGTTATGTCTTTTTGGCGAGTGATGATTCTCGTTATATGACCGGACAAATTCTTCATCCAAACGGCGGAATCATCACCGGTAGTTAATCCGTACTTACCGTGATAAAAGAGGAATAATCATGAATTAATTCTCGAACAAAACAGGACTCTCTTCCTTTAGGCGCTAGTAGATAAATATAGTTTTTCGTCCTAGTTAAAGCGACATAAAATAATCTTCTTTCCTCACTAAACCGATAATTTTCTTCTTCAAGCGAAACAAACTTCAACACATCATGATCCGCAATCTGATTGGGAAACCCCATCTTACCCTCCGCAACATGAAGTAAAATCACATTTTCTTCTTCTAGTCCCTTCGATTTATGCACAGTCAAATAACGAAGAGAAATTTTTGGATTAGGAAGATAAATTAATTTACCTGTCTTTTCCTCATAGCGAAACTCATGATCGATAGAAGTATAAATATCCCGATTATTTCGTCCCAACACTAAAATTCCTTTAGAAAACTCCCGATGAATTTCTTTAATTACTCGTTTAAAAGTAAAAACCGCATTTTGATAATAAACAAGACGAATGGGCCGTTCTAAGTGTTTTAAGGCGGATAAATTTTTCTGAAGTTGAGAAGAATTCTTCATCACAAAATTACCTGCGATGGTAACTAATTCCTGACTATTTCGATAAGTATTCTCTATTTTCATCACCGCTGGATGAGGAAAATACCGTTCAAAATGCAAAAAAATAGCTAAGTCACACCCCGTAAATCGATAAATCGACTGAAAATCATCCCCCACCGCCATAAATTTAGCTTGCGTTCTTTCTAAAATAGCTTGAACTAGTTCTACTCGAATCAAAGAGCTGTCCTGATATTCATCGATGATTAGATAACGACAAGGTAAAGGCATTCCCTTCTTTAAAACTGATTTCGTCGCTAACTTAATCATATCATCAAAATCAATTTCTCCTTGGGAAGATAACTCATGTTCATATAAGTGATAAAACAGATAAGCAAAGCGTAAAAAGGTTCTTTGTTTTCCATACTTTTTCAAAGAGCAAAACTTCTTATTTTGTTCAAAAAAACCGATAAAGTCACTTTCATTATAGGCATTTGTCTTAAATAATCGAATAAATTTCACGATCAATTTTTGAAATAACTTTAATTCTTCTGGCGATAAGAAATGACGATAGCCATACAAAGTAGAAAAAGGAAAAGTAGAAATTCCAAGATAACGAAGTAAGCTTTTCATCATTTTAGGATAAAGAAAAACCGTCGTTTGAAAATACTCATCGATTAAATATTCCAACAAATCAGCTGGAGCGATTGTATAAGAGTAGGAACTATTCTCCTTTAAAATCTGAAGAGCTAACTTATGAAAAGTATAAATCTGAACTGGGTACTGAAGTTGTTTATCGATACTCATCTTAAGACTTTTGGTTGAATCATTCGTAAAAGAAAGAACAATAATTTCTTGGGGCGGAATCTTCAAATACTCAACCAAATACCGAATCTTGCCAATAATAGTTAAGCTCTTTCCACTTCCAGCTCCCGCTATCACTAATTGATGAACTTCATCTGTAAGAACTACTCGTCGTTGATTTTCATCTAAAGAATAACCATTAACATGACTGAGAAGGAAGTCCACATTGCGCAATTCTTTTTGTATCCAAAATTCATTCTGCTTAGCTAACAATTCCTCCAAATGTTCATAATCATGACAAAAAGTAGAAAAGATAATCTCCTCTTTACGGTGAACAAGTACCCGTTGATATAAAGAAGCATATTTTTCTTTCCAAGCTACTCGCATGCGATAGTCAATATAAGCGGATACTTGCCTAAACTGACAATAAAAATCCTCCACCTGCTTTCTCATCCATAATCACCATAATCACCATAAAAGAAAAAACAAACATTGTCAAAGGCTCAAAAGTAAAAAACTAATCGGAAAAAGGGAAAGAAAAAAAGAAAAGTTATTCCGGATAAATCGTTTTGAATACTTTTCTTTACTAAAATTCTAAATTTCAACTTTTTTAAAATTCTAAATCTCTTCTCATCGCTTCTACTTCAATATAATCTGTCAAATAATGCTTCTTCGATAAATGCTTAGGTACATATTGAATATTTTTTTCTTGGATCACTAAATCTCCCGTTTCTAATTGAAAAGGATCGAGTGGTTCCTGCTTAATGGTATTTAGTACTTGAATAAGCTCTTCCTTAGAAATTTCCTGATCAATATGAAGAAAAATAGGAATACGGTAAATCGACTCAATATGAGAAACGATTCCATGAAACCCAAGGACAAGCTGTAAAGTCATCAAAGACTTTGTTCCTAAATAAGGAAATAAAGCGTAATAATGATCAGAAAGCAAAACGATATGCTCATGATCCAAAGTCGCATTACAGAAAAGTTGTCTACTTTTATCTAATAGATTTTTCGCATTAGCGCGTAAATAAGGATAGGAATCTCTACTACTCAAAATTTCTTTCATCTTCTTTAATATCTTGGTAGCGATAATAATCTCATCTGGTCCTTCCCAATAACTTTTTGAAATTCCTTTTATTTTTTTGACAAAAATCTGTCTTTTCTCCGCATTAATCTCTAAGACTCGCCAACTATTTCCCGCTAAAATCAATGTTTCTCCTACTGGAACTAAAGTATTAATCGTACCAATCTCTCTAGATTCTTCTCGAACAGAATACTCAATTTCATTCTCAAATACCGTTAAAAACTGATATTTAGAGATCGTTTGACTTCCCTTTTCACCAATTAATAAGTTTCCTTCTTCATCCATTTCTAACTGATCGATTTCTAATAAATAATGAAGTAAATTACGGTAATCTTCTTGAGAAATTTGTCGAAATGGAGAAAGAGTAAGCATATACTCCGCTAAACTACTAGGAGAAGCACTCCCAACTGA
This sequence comes from uncultured Mycoplasmatota bacterium, assembly GCA_900543675.1. Lineage (GTDB taxonomy): Bacteria > Bacillota_I > Bacilli_A > RF39 > UBA660 > Alloscybalousia. The sequence goes on along the minus strand of UQRY01000007.1, from coordinate 9,834 downwards.
GGTTAAATAACACATTGTCTGGTGATACAAAAGAGGATAAGGAAGCCTAGGAGTGAGTAAAGGCTCAATCCATTTTTCCTTCGTGTATAATTCGATTAACGCAATACAAAGAATCATATCCCAATCGATCTGTTGATAAAACTCTTTGTTTTTCTGCTCGGTATCATCTTGATCTTTTTTATCAAACAGAAACATCATCTCACTGATTCCCGTTCGCCTACCACTTCGTCCTAACCGTTGCACAAAACTAGACACACTATATGGTGTACCAGTTTCGATAATTCGCTCCAAATCACCGACATCGATGCCTAATTCTAAAGTGACAGTCGCACCAACTACCGTCTTATAATCACTCGTTCTCATTTCTCGTTCAGCATATTCTCGTAAGCCACCAGAAACATTACCATGATGCGTAAAATAAATATCAGGAGTCTGTTTCTTCGCCGCCAACAATTTTAAATTGGCAATATTTAGTTCAACTTCACTTCTACTATTTGAAAAAATAATACAGCGTTTTCCAAAAGATAAATGATAAAGCTTATCATAAAAATCAGTTTCTACTACCGCATCATCAATAGAAAGATGAATCGTCCGTTTTCCACCATCAACTTGAGGAACAACACACTTCCTATTAGTTCCAGAAGCCAACCAATCCGCTACTTCCAAAGAATTTCCTACTGTCGCACTTAGCCCTATTCTTCTTGGCAAACAATTAGTAAGACGACTTAAACGTTCTAACAAAGAAAGAAGTTGAATCCCACGATTTTCTCCCATGAAATAATGAACTTCGTCAATTACAATATAACGTAAATCAGAGAAAAACAAAATTGCTTCTTGTTTACGATAAGTAAGCATAGCTTCTAATGACTCAGGGGTAATTTGTAACAAACCTTTAGGATTTTTCCGTAATTTATTTTTATGAGAAACGGATACATCCCCATGCCACTTATAAACCGGAATATCGGCTTCAATTAAAAGATCAGAAAGTCGTTCAAACTGATCATTAATCAAAGCTTTTAACGGACTGATATATAAAATACCAACGGAGGAAGAAGGATGTTGAGAAAGATCGGTTAAAATAGGTAAAAATGCTGCTTCTGTTTTCCCACTAGCCGTGCCACTAGATAACAATAAATGATTATCTGTATTTAAAATAATATCGATACTAGCCACTTGGATATCCCGTAATTCTTCCCAACGATTACGATAGATATAATTCTGAATAAAAGGCGCTAACTGATTAAAGGCACTCATAGTTCAAAACTCGCAAACTCGTCACTCACGTCTTGATCGGCGAAAGGCTGAGAATGATTTTGAAACTCATCACTTTGAATAATCGTGAGCAAATCTTTTTCTGGATACTGATAAAGTGTATTTAAAAGTTCGATGAAATCACGAATGATTTCCCGTGGCGTAATATTGGTTAGCGCACCAACACGGCTAAATTCAATCTGAATAAAATGAATTAATTCATCTAAAGTAACTTTTCTTTCATATTGATATAAATCAGCATGAATATCGGCTAATTTTTCTACTAAAATAGTCATTTCTGATGGAGTTAACGGTTTTAAACGAATAATAGGCGCTAAAAAGTCACGGGCTTCATCGTTCGCAAACCGACTATCCTCTAATCTAGATTTTAATGCTTCGTAGCTAAAAATTCCTCTTCTCGTATCTTCGACACATTGCGGTGTACCACCCATAATAATTCCTAAGTACTCTGCTTTTCCTTGTAAAATATCATTATACATAGTCAAAATCTTTTCATAGTTATTCTGTCTTGCGACAGTCATTGGAATCTTATACAAGTTAACCAGTTCATCAATCAATAAAAGCATTCCTTTATATCCTGCCTTTACCATGAAAACAGCTAACAATTTCACATAGTCATACCAATTATCATCGGTAATCATAATGTTGATTCCTAAAAGTTCCTTACACTCACTCTTGGTAGTTATCTCTCCCCGAAGCCACCGAAGAGCAGCCCCCTTCTTCTCATCGTTTCCTTCTTTATAACCATTCCAATAAGTCAAAATAATTTTCGCAAAATCAAAGCCATGAACCATACCTTCTACTTGACTAACTACTCGGTAAATTTCCTTTTCGACTAGTTCTGAAAACTTAGGATCATCTACTTTGACATTCCCATTCATTAACAAATCACTTTGGATAGAAGAAATCCATTTTTCTAAAATAAGAGGTAAAGCTCCACCATCCGGCTTAGTCTTCGTCGACATATTCCGAACTAGTTCTCGGTAAGTCGCTAAGCCTTGTCCTTTCGTTCCCGTTAACCTTCTTTCCGGTGATAAATCGGCATCCATAACGACAAATCCTTTATCCATGACATGATTTCTAATCATCTGAAGTAAGAAACTTTTTCCACTTCCATATTTTCCAACAATAAAACGAAAAGTAGCTCCTCCTTCTTCAATAAAATTCACATCATTTAATAAAGCATTAAGTTCTTTTTCTCTCCCTACGGCAATATAGCCTAATCCCGTCCTAGGTACAACTCCACCTTTTAAAGAGTTTAATAAAATAGTTGCGATTCGCTTTGGCACTTTACCATTCATTGTAAAACCTCCTTATGATTATTTTTCTATTTGCTTTCTTTTTTTATTCTTTTGTTCTTTATTCTTTAACGATCAAGTATCGTCTGTAACTCTACTAAATAATCCTCGTAAATATTTATTTGATCTCCTAAATCTTCAATTAAATTATCCCCAATATAATCGAGTGCTTTTAAGTTAATATCTTCTAAAACAACTTCTAATAATTGAACTTCTTTTTTCGCAATCACTTCTAACTCACTTCTTGGAACATGATTCAAAATACTTACTACAATTTCCTGTTCAAATGGCGTTAAATGACAAACAAATAGATCCATTCCCATTTCTACTACTGAGTCCTGTTCTGGTATTAAAGGAGAAGAAACTTCCAAAGCTGACTGGGAAGGCGAAGGAATATCATCCATCTGAACAGAACTATCTGTCTTTTCTTCTTCAGTAAGTAACCTTTCTTGAATTCTAATAGAAGAGTTTCGAATATTTTGAAACGATTCTTTATCGATAACTACACTCTGTCTTCTCTTGATTAACTCTTCTTCTTTTAATTTTTTACTTTTCTCTGTCAAAAATAAATCAACTGCTTGATTAATCGTTTCTAAAAAGGCATCATCTTCTACTAACGGTAGTAACACTTTTCTTTGCGACACAATTTTTCCTAAATCACTTAACTTAAGAGTTAACTTTCGTTTATAATTTGTCTTTTCACGAATTCTAATCTCTATAGCTTTTAAGATAATCCCCATAATGATACGAAGATTAGGACTTTCTTGAAACATTTTCTTACTACAAATGCCTTTTTGAAAGGAATATTGTTCAATCGGTGAAAAATCGACTTTGTTTTGATAATTCTCCCGTTGTTCCACATAAGGCAACTGCCGAAATAGCGGATAATCTGAAATTGTATGCATTTTACCTAAAACTAAAGATTTAAAATCCGCATTGTGTTCCGCAAAATAACGACTAAGCTGTTCAAAAACAACTGGAATCGCTTCTTCAACTAAATATCCATATTTACTCTCATAAAACTTACTTTTTTTCACTTTATAACTGGCTGCTTTATCCAAATAAGTTAAAAGTCCATGATAATTACCTTGAACAATTTTTATCCTAGCTTGATAAAGTTCCCAATCAGAAGCAGACAATACTTGAGGAAGGAACTCATCATAAGAAACAGAAATGGAATAATTGATCATAAAATCCTTTAAAGCAGTCGATAAAATCTGACGGAAATAGACTTCCTCAATATCATTCCAATAGACTTCTAACGTTTTCTTCAATTTTGAATAAGCATCAAAAACAGAGTCGACTCCCACCAAATTAATTAATTCCGCAAAATACACTAAAAGATAACCACTAAAGATTTTAGGATACTCGCCCTTTCGTATTTTTGACCGCCAGGTAAAATAGGTCCTAAGTTCTGGAACACGTAATGACTCATAATTCCAGGAATAGAAAAAGACTGGGGAAATAACTTGAGGATAATCATCTTCCACATCAACCATAAACTTTGCTTGTTGAAGAAATATCCAATTTCTAATTTTTATATAATCTGTTCCTAAAAATTCAACTTGAAAATACGTATCTTCTGCGATTTTCTTCATCTCTTTTAACTTTGTTAACATCTTCTGATCATTGGAAAAAGAAGCATCACTCGCATATTTAATTTTTTCGGATACATAACTAGGTAAAGATTGATTAAGCTCTTCTAATACTTTTTCCCTTGTTTCCAGCTGACATCACCCCCAGTCATAGAGTATTCATTATTAGTATATCACCAAACAAATGTACGTCAAGATAAATAAAGGAAATCACTTAGGAAAATAACAAAAATTCCTCATGACTAAACGATTTTAGTATAACACAAAATAAACGAAAATAATACTAAATGATTGGCTAGAAAAAGGAAATATGCTATACTAAGTACACTTTAGAAAGCGAGGAAAATGTTAAATGGAAAATGTAGAATTGGTTGGCATTGCTTATGAGATTGGGGAATGTAACGACGAAAAATACTTATGCATAGATATATATGAAGTTTGGTTGCAAAAAGAAAATATAGAATTTAAACTAGCTAAAAAATGCGGAACTTTTGATTCAGAAATCAGCACCGAGTTGAATAATTTAAATGAACAAGTTAGAAAATTAAGAAGTCAAAGGTGTTTAACTAGAGTAGAATGGCTCGAAAAATATAAGAAAGAAAAAAATAAAATAGAAAATCTTTCACCAGAAGATATTAGAGAAAGTAGTCTATTTTCATTCTTACAACCTGATGATTATGAAAAAGCTGCCCTACTTTGCCTAATTACAAAAAAACTAGGTTATTTCAATCTCGAAGATATAAAAATACTCTATATGATTATTGAAGAATATGGACTTCATCAAGATGTAGACATGATTGCCAATATTACGACTTTTCTAGCTGAATCATTATACGGAAAACAAGTAGAAGATACAGAATTATTCGAAAAACAAAAAAAGAAGGGACTTGTCCTACCATTTAAAAAGAGAAATAAATAAAAAAACAGAAAAGCTACTATTCGATCAAGAGATGATCTTTTTCAAGGTCATGCAAAAATCGATACTCGCTTTTCTTTATTTTTGCATTCTTATTGATAAATACTTCTCTACTGGAAATCAAAATTTCTATCACAATTTGTCTTAGTCCTGATTTAATCACCTTTTTATAAGTAGGAAATAATAAATTTTCTTGGTAGTGATATCGATAGTATTCTAATATTTTTAAATCGATATTTTCTCTTATTCTAATCGCAATCACCTCTAATTATAGTGTTTACGATTAAATAAAATTCATGAGGTTAAACAAATAATTTAAATAAAAAATGAATATTCAAAAAAAAGAATATTTTCATTCAAACTCACGTAAACTTTCTCTTAAAACAGCTAAGCACCATTGTAATTTTTTAGAAATAAAAGGTTGTTTAACACCAAACTTTTCTGCAAGTTCTGTCTGAGTCATATGAGGATGAGAAAAAAGAGAAAATGAATAACATAGAATTTCGCGTTGAAAATCATCCAACTTCCTAATTTCACGAAAAAGTGCCTCATATAACTCTTCTTGTATCAATTGTTCATCAAGTCCAAGACAATCAGTTCTAGCGACAAAATATTCTAAAGTAACCGTATCCTTACCAAAAGAAATTTCTTGATCTAAAGAAAGTACTCTTCCACCAACTGGTTGCCTCTTTTTAGCATGACAAACGCGCATATAATTCGTTATTCTATTTTTTATACACAAACAAAGAAAGGTACTAATTTTATACCCTTTATCCGGATCAAAATCTCTTACTCCTTCGACTAAACCAATCTTTCCAATAGAAGCCAAAGCCAAATAAGATAGATTTAAATCATTATTTTGAAAATGATACTGCTTGATCACAACACCAATCAACCCCATATTTTCTAAAATCAATTGTTCCTGTTGATGGGTAATCATACTACTCCCCTCTTATCGTTCATCCAAGTAATTCCATTACAAAAGTATCTAATTTGATTATATTGTAAAAGTGGATAGAAAAAAATTCAAGGGTTTATTTAAAGATAAAGACCAATCATTCATAACAAAATATAAGTACTAAACTCATCAACAAAATAAAACATAGTAAATAAATTACAGATCTATACTGAGCATTTATCTACTATGAATACATCTAAAAATTTGTTCTTAAACTATTTTCAAAAGCGGGCAAACCATATGTTTTATTATAATAATTAGGAAATTCATTTAAATGCGCCAAGGCAATTTTCATCGTCAATATCAAATCGTTATTAGTAACATTAGTTTGAGGATTATGAGTTCCATGTTCTAGTTCTATGTTTACTCCTGTTATTAAATCATCAACTGTAAACTGATCGAATTTAACACCAAGTGTTTTAGCAGCTGATAGAATTTCTTGTCTACTATACATAAATAGCCTCCTAATAAATAGAGTATGTATAGAACAAAAATCCGTGAAAAGTGATTCTAGGCAAATAATCATCAAACTTAGTAAAGATTTAGAACTAGACTAATTTACCTTTTCTTTTTTGTTCTTATTTTTAGACACTTTTTTACCTTTATTTTTGTCAGTTATACTATGGTAATAAGCCAAAATATAGTCTTCGAAAGAATTCATGGTAAGAACCAAGAATTCATAATTACTCATATAGTGTAACACTTCAGGAAATCGGCCTACTGAATAATATCCAGAAACGAAATCTTCATCACTTTCTAAATCAACTTCATAATCATCCTCTAAGAAAGTAACAAAATAAGGATTACTCTTAAAAATTTTATCTAAATACTGATGAGCCTTTTCATCATTACCCAATTTGTAATATAAAGCAAATAATGGAAATAACATTTCTAAATTATTTTCAGGATATTGCTTATATAATTTTAATGCTTCTTTTTCATTTTCTAATAATGCATAAGTAGCCATTAATAAATAACGAGTGCCTGTATTATCACTGTTATTTAATTTTAAGATTTCCTTACAAGATTCAACACCCTGTGTATATTTACCATCATCAAGTAGATTAGACGTTTTTAAATATAACCCACGTATATAAGGACGTGTTTCAAAAATACCATAAAATATTCCAATGTTATCTTTATCAAAAAAGCCCTCTTTTTGTAATCTTTCCTTTTCTTTAGCTAATCCTTCAGCTAATAATTCATCTCTTTTTAATGAATTTTCTTCTAAACTAACTTGAAATAGCAAAGCATCAAAGCAAGCGGGACAAAATTCATAAGCTTCTTTAGCTAGTTTTAAAGCTTTCTTCTCTGAAGTAGTATTTTGTGCTTTTTCTAAAAGTGCGTAAGCCTTATCTAAATCAGTTTCTTCATATTCTAATTCACCAGCATTATATTTTTGAATAAATTCCTGTAATTTTTCATTAAGTTCCTTTTCATTCTTAGCACCAGAATTTTTCAAAAAGTCATTTAACATATTATTTAATTGATTATTCATTCTATCTACCTCCTCATAACAACAAATAATAATAAATCTTACTAATTCTATTTTCAATAATATTAGCAATTAAATCAAGAAAAACTAATGGATAATTGCTTTAGCTATACAACATCTCATCCAATTTCATTTCTTTAGTTGAACATAATATAACACAGTTAAATAAAAAAGCCAAATATTTTCAAAAACATTAGCTATTCGACTCTAATGATAACGGGCGATTGATGTCATCTTTTAAAATAGTTAAATAAAAATCGATTCCTTGTAGTGTATGTTAGCTCTTATTTTGGGAGATTGCAAGTATATTTTTAATAGCTTTAATTTAAAAAAGATAATTTCAATACTTATAAGTATTGTTCTCTATTAATACAATCATCTTTTACCATCTAATATTTATCGATAGTATACTTTCAACAAAAAAATCGACTCATAGAACCGACTTTCATCTTAAAATCTCTCAATCTTTGTAACAATAAGATTTACCATCATTAACTCCTTCATAAAATTTATTATTTTGAGCCATCCAACCATAATCAAAACAATCCCTAGTATACTTAAAGAATAATTCAACATTATTAATTCCATTTTTTATAAAATATTGTTGACAATCCACAGCAATCCCTCAACATAATTTTACTATATTTTAAGCATTAATTGATAATAATATTAGAATTTCTTTATATTAAGTACAATAAATTTAATAGTGTTTCTTAGCTAAGTTTATTAAACTATTTATTCATCTTGATTAATTTTAAATTGATCTCTAATTACTAAATTTTGCTAATTCTTTTAAAACCACAAAAGAAAACTAGGATCTTCATCCTAGTAATTTTTTAATGGGGCGAATAGTGGGGATCGAACCCACGCATACCAGAGCCACAATCTGGCGTGTTAACCACTTCACCATATTCGCCATAAATACATCATTATTTTATCAACAAATATAGTATTTGGCAAGAACTTTTTTTATTTTTATCTAAAAAATACAAAGTTTTTTCTTTATCGCCCAATCTACATACTAACTAAAAAGCAAAAAAGATACCAGCTTCCAAGCTAGTATCTTTCTCACGCATCACTATTTTACTAGATAAGGATTCTCAAAAGTTCCATCTCCACCGACGTAAATCGCATCCTTAGCTAAATAAATAACCGGTCTTAAATAAGAATTAGTAGACGCTCTAGTAAGACCAATAATTCCACTAGAATCAATACGATATACTCTATGTGTTGTATCACTATCACCAGTTAACAACCACCAACTAGATTCTAATAAATTCAAATAATTATAATTTGAACAAGATTGAGTTGAAGCTGAGCTACAATTTTCATCCAAACTTACATTAATATAATCATATAGTGGCAACAATCCAATATACTTATCTTCCAACACTTGTGACTTTTCAACAGAGCCATCATTATATTGAATAGTTTCTCCTCTTTTTCCAATAGCCAAATCATGAGCAACAATCAATAACTTATCACTTGCGCTAAATAAATCTTCCCCATTATATAAATTGGTAAGTGCATCATTAGCTCTACTAACACTATAATCATTAATACCATCATTACGATTACGTTCAGTATTAAAACGATCATCCCAAACAGAACGAGCATACTTATCATCTAAAATCAACATTGCACTGTCATTTTCAAACTTAACGATTCGCCATAATCTATCCGCAAATTTAACATAATTATTAGGATTTTCTCCACGATAAACAAGTTCCCCATTCATATCATATAAACCTTGTCCCGTTACAACAGTCCGTTCTACACTCTTTACATGATTTACGAATGTCTCCGTCTGATATTTATCTCCACATTTTAAATTAGCAACATAACGATAATTATTATTCACATTAGTAACTGTTACTGTTGCAGCACAAGATACTCCCTCATCTGGAACCATTTCTTGTAAATCTCCTAAATAACCACTTGAAGTCAAAGTAGTACTATTTACACTGACCTCATCATTAGGACTCTTTGGTAATAAATTTTGATGTTTACCATAATATTCCATAGCAGCTTGAACAATTTTACTCTCTACCGAAGAATAAGTATTGCTTACGAAAAAAGCATTATATAGTAATAAGCAAATAATGATCAAAACAACTACACCAACGATGCCACCAAAAATCATGATCAATTTCTTTTTACCAATACTATTGATTAATTCCTTCATTTCCATTTCTCCTTTACAGATACTTTCATTATAACAAAGAACACCATGTTTTTCAATTATTACCCTATTTTAATAATAAAAAATATAATAACAAATCTAAGTGAAAAATAAAAAA
>UQRY01000006.1 GCA_900543675.1 uncultured Mycoplasmatota bacterium | reverse complement strand
TATTTATTTTCATTTTATCCCTCTTTCTATATGTAATTATTTTATTTAAAATAAATTGAATGATAGCTACAATAATAATTGATGCTATTTTTACCCAAATTTCGTTCCATTTTAATTGTTCTACAAATAGCCACATAATAAGCATTGAAATACATAATCCTATATATCCTACGGAAAAAAAGGATACTGCTTTTTTTATTAAATGATCTGTTTGCTTAAAATTTAAAAATGTGTTTAGTAAAAAACTTAGTGTTATGCCCACATTGATACCTATGAAATTAGCTATAAATAGATTTATTCCTATTGTTCTTAATCCAAAGAATGTTAAACTATCAATCGTTGAAGTAGTAAGTCCAATAATACCATAGAGAAATCCTTCTTTTAAAATTGGGTACCTTTTAATCAGAATATTTATTTTATTTATGAGTTTTTTCAAAGATTGTTTCATATAAATCTAATGCCCTTTCTATAACTGCATCCATATTGTAATATTTGTACTCTGCTAAACGGCCACACAGATACAAATTAGGAATCTTATTAGCTTGATTTAAATATTGATGGTATAACTTTAAGTTTTCTTCATTCTGGATCGTATAATATGGTATGGTTTTCTCATTTTTATGATCGTAATTTTGAGGATATTCTTTTAAAATAGTCGTACTCGATGATAGAAGACAATTAGAAAAATATTTAAATTCAGTTATCCGCGTAAATTTTTCTTCATTAGGATAATTAACAACCGAAACAGGCTGATAGTAATTCATATTTTTTGTTTCAAAGTCAAGTTTTAAAGAACGATAAGGTAGGGCACCATATTGATAGGAAAAAAGCTCGTCAATAGCCCCACTATAGATAACAGGGTTAGTAAATTCCTGCTGAAGATAATATATTTTATTGCCCTTTACTGTTAGTTTATCTAGGGCATTTGTCGAAAGCTCCACTGTAATATTAGGATGGTTTAACATATTATTAAATATTTCTGTATATCCATCTTTTGGCATGTATTGGATTTTGTCTTGAAAATATCGATCATCATAGTCTAAAATTACTGGTACCCTGTTAATTACTGATGTATCTATTTGACTAATTGGCATATTCCATTGCTTTGCTGTATAGTTTTCAAAAACATTTTTATATATAAATCGTCCAAGTTTTTGAATTTCTTTATCTTGATCATTGATTAAATCTAAAATTGAAATCTTTTTCTGGTCAGGATATTTTTTTAATAATTTTTCTTTTAGCATGCTAGCTTCTTTTTGATTATATAATATTTCTAAAGATTTAAAATTGAAAGGAATAGGTACTAACTTGTCATTTATTTTACCCAAGACCCTGTGCTCATAGAAATACCAATCGCCAAACTGTCTTAAAAATTCAAAAACTCTGTCACTGTTAGTATGAAAAATATGTGGTCCATATTTATGGATTCTAATACCATTTTCTAGTACTTCTTCATACATATTTCCCCCAATGTGATTTCTTTTTTCTAAAATCAACACTTTTTGATTATTTTCAGCAAACTTTCTTGCTAAAGTAGCCCCTGCAAAGCCACTTCCTATAATAATTACATCATATTTCATTATATTTTACTCCTCTACTTCCTTTGTATTTTGTTTTTCTATATGTAACTTTTGTTATGTTAAATCCTTTTTACTTTTCCATTATTCTTTTTTCTCTTCATGATATTCTTTATCGGTATTCACATTCCAAATATTATCTTTGTTTTTAGTACCAGATAATATATTTTTAACTGTTTCAAATGATGTTACCATCGAATGATCCATATTATTATATCTATGTTGGCCATTTCTACCTACGCAATATAAATTATCAAATTTATTTAAATATTTGATTAGCTTATCAATTTCACTATAAGTATCAAAATAAGCAGGATAAGCTTTCTTTACTTTTTCACGATGGGAATCTAATACATCTTTTTCTTTAATAATTCCCATAGAAACTAATTCTTTTATCGCAAAATTAATACATTCTTTATCATTCATATTCCAGAAATCATCATTTTCATTACAAAAGTACTCTAATCCAATCCATACTGTATCTTCTGGCTTTTTTACCATATATGGACTCCAATTGTTAAAAATTTGTATTCTTCCTAATTTCACATCTGGTTCTTGAACATAAATCCAACAATCTGGGACAATATTTCCTAAGGTTCTAATCTTAGTTTCATTTTTCAAATTTAATTTTTTCACTAATAATCCTACTGTTACAAAATCACGGTAAGGAAGACCATGCGCAATTTTTTGAATTTTCTTTGGTACTTCGCCATTTAAATCTTCTACTAAATCTTTTAATGGCATGGAAGAAATAAAAATATCTCCTTTAATTATTTTCTCTTCTCCATTCACATCGCAGACTACAGAAGTAATTTTATTACCTTTAAAGTTAATTTTCACTACTTTATGATTTTTTTCTAGAGTCCCACCCATTTTTTCAAATTCTTCAGCTACGGTTTCCCATAATTGTCCAGGTCCATATTTTGGATAAATAAATTCTTCAATTAAAGAGGTTTCTTTTTTTCCTTTATTTAGATGTAACATATCTTTTAATACGGCACTAATCGATAATCCCTTTACTCGCTGTGCGCCCCAATCTGCTGATATTTCACTAGGGTGTCTTCCCCATAGTTTTTCGGTGTATCCTTCAAAGAACATACTGTATAATTTTTTACCAAAACGATTAATATAGAAATTTTCTAAAGAGTCTTCTTTTTTCTTAATTGCCATGCTTTTTAAATAGCTACACCCACTAACGAAAGTTCTCTTTAAACCCATATTTTGAAATGTTTCTTTTTTCATACTGATTGGATAATCAAAGAATTTTTTTAGATAATAAATTCTAGAAACACGATGTCTAATTAGCATTACTCTATCTTCTTTTTCAGGATCTGGTCCACCTTCTTTTAATGGCTTTTCTCTATGTAATTTTTTATCATCATAAGAAGGGTTTCCTTGTAATGGCATAATTTCTGTCCAAAAATTCATGACATCTTGGTCTTTAGAAAAGAAACGATGCCCACCAATATCCATTCTATTTCCTTTATATTTTACGGTTCTAGAAATTCCACCAATCTCCTTAGTTTCTTCTAGAATAGTCACTTCATACTTTTTACTCTTTTTTAACAATTCATATCCGGCAGTAAGCCCAGCTGGACCGGCACCTATAATGATTACTTTTTGTTTTCTCATACTTTTTACCTACTTTTTTATTTTTTGTCATTTTGCTTTTAGAATAAGGACTAAGTGCATAGACTGAAATGGGAACTAGACTTTTATATCTAGAGACACTTTAATTTTTCCTATTTACGCACTGATATTTTTTCAAAGTAAACCCTTTTTATTCATTTTTATTATTCAATATTATCAATCCACTGTTTTATATTTTTGATTTCTAGCATTAATACTTTTTTTGTTGGTATATTCCAATTTTCTCATATCAATTAATGGTTTAATAATATTATACGCTACATATCTTTTTGAAGATATATTTAAATAATCACGTATTTCTTTAGCCGTTTTTGGCTCTTTACAGTACTCTAAAACCTTCTCAGTAATATTAGGTACTATTGTGAATTGTGTATCACTTTGAGATTTATATACCACTCTATTTCTAAATACAAGCTGTTTTCTGGATGCCACCACCACTTGTGCTTTTATTTGAACTAGTACCTTTTAAAAATATGTCTTTAAGCTGCGACACTACTGCGACATTACTACGACACTACTGCGACATTTTCGTATATATTTTGTCTTCTTTATAGGAATTTATGCTTATTTTTTGTTTAGAAAAATACGATTAATTACTTAAATATACTATATCCTATTTCCTTTCAGTTATCTCTACATGTAGCTTGTACTCAATATAAAAATATCACTTATTTCGATAGTGAGCAAGCATAATACTGAAATTTCTTGAACATATTTTAAATTTCTAGATCTTGCCTTTCTTGTTAAACACAACATAAAGAGAATAAAGAATGGTAAAAAGTATCTACCTTGGACTCCATCTACGGTATTATTTCCTACTCCACTCCATGTTAGATATTCTACACCAAAAACACAAAAACTTAAGATGATTCCTACAATCAAGAAATAAAGTTTGGTTGCTCTTTCTAGTTTCTGTTTCTCTTTTTCTAAGAATAGAACCAAAAAGAATAAAACAATATAGGCAATATAACTTGGATAAAATAATGAGATATCTGTATTTCCCAATTGTCTTCCAAATAAACCTTCTACATAGAGATTAAAATTAGTAAATAGTGTAGATAAACAGACAACTAAGAATTTAAATGGATGTTTAATAACGTGTTCTAATTGTTTCATCGCATCGATTTCATTTTCAGAAATGAATAGCGCAAATTCGTTATCGTATCCTAATCCAATCTTAATAAATAATAAAGCTAGTACTAATGAGAAAATTGTTGCCATGATAAGGATAATTTTTTCTCTTTTCGTTTTTATTTTCTTTCTAAGTAATAATACTAAACCGATGAGTGGAAAATAGATAAATTTACTACTGGAGACTAAAATCATGAATATACTTAGTAAACTTACCTGTTTTAGGGTAATATCTTCTTTTTGAGACTTCAGTTTTAATAGATAACTGATCAAGAGTAAACAAGTTAAATTGGTAAAATTATCTGCACCTATCGATGACATCTGTTGTAGGACCATAGGATTAAACAGATAGATCATGCCAAATAACTTTCCAACAGGTAGAAATTTAATGATGAAGTAGCCCGCAATCAAGAAAAAAATTAACTGAAAAAATTTAGCTAAATACATCGATATATAAAGATTTAAATCTAGTAGTCTACCGATCGCAAAACCACTAGCGGATAATAGATAAGGGGTCGGTGAATTTAAAACTGTATAGGTAAAAAAGGGATTCATTCTCACTAAATTTTCATAATCTGTTTTTTCCGTTAATGCTTCACTAAGAGAGGAAAAATTAGTGATTTTTTTATCATCAATTTCATTTACCCCTTCAGGAACATAAACGATTCCTTTATCTTCTTCATCTTTAGCTGTAACGAGATTACCATAAGATAGATCAAGAGACTTTACAAGATGGGCAGTTTCATCCATAATTCGGTATGGGCCTAAACATAATGTATAAAGAAAACAAATAGGAATTCCTAATAGAAGAAAAACTTTTTCTAAGTGTTTCTTTTCTCTTCGATACAGAACAAATATTTCTATTAGTAAAAAACAACTGAAAACGAAAATAAAGATGCCATCCATCCATAAATTGGGTTGACATCCATAACGAAAAATAAAGATTCCTAAAAAGAAGGAAGTTATTCCTTCAATTAGATAGCTAATAATTTCTTGTATTGTCTCTTTATTTTTCTTCATTACTACATCCTTTCTTATTTTCTTAACAAGTCTTGAATAAAATAGCCAATAGAAAGAATAATTTGTGATAGCCATGCCGTTAGTTTTAACAGCATTCTCTCTAACAAAGAAGCATTGTTATATTCTACTTCAAAGTAATATTGACTTTTCTTTTGTGCTTTATATTTTTTTATTCTTTTTAAACTTTTATCAATCGTTACTGAATGATTGTGGATGATCGTTACTTTGTTGCTGATCAGATTTATTTTTTTCTTTACTTGTAATTTCTTCGCTAAGATATTTTCTTCATAATAAAGAAAAACATGATCATCTAGGTAATTTACTGCTTGTAGTGTTTTGGATTGAATTAAAAAGAAACAGCCAGATAAAACATCAACGATACTGAAATCTCCTTGATAATAATCATCGTCATAATAGAGATATTTTTTTCTAAAAAAGCGATGAATGTACGCTATATTTAGAATGATTTCTTGCTTAGGCGTAGGATTTTTCCATCCCCTATTTTTAGTTCCTCTTTCTAGAATTGTTGGAGCAACTATTCCTACATTTTTACGATGAAGTAATTTAATTAACGTTTCTATATCTTCTTCTTTTTCGATAATCACATCTGCGTTAGAGATGATGATATTACATTCTTTATATTCGGCAATTAAATATTTAGCGCCGGTATTAATCGCGTAGGAATAGCCTTTATTTTCTTCGTTAATGATCACTTTTAATTTGGGTAATTTTAACTTTTTTAATTTCTGAGGTGAGTCATCGCTCGAATGATTATCTACAACGACAATTTTATCGATTACTCGATAATCTTTGATGTTGTTGATTAACTTTTCGGTAGAAGTAAAATCGTTATAGTTTACAATAATTATTCCTGTTTTCATTCTATTTCCTTTCTATTTTGATTATTCTTATCTATCATAGTAATTAAAATCATCGCAACAAATATACTAACAGCTGGTGAAGT
The DNA here is from genome assembly GCA_900543675.1 of uncultured Mycoplasmatota bacterium. Taxonomy (GTDB): domain Bacteria; phylum Bacillota_I; class Bacilli_A; order RF39; family UBA660; genus Alloscybalousia. Next base: position 55,230 of record UQRY01000006.1, on the reverse strand, counting down.
TAAAACATGTCCAGATAAACACATTAATAAAATACTTATACCTAAGGCAAGAAAATAAACAAAGTTTTCTTTTTTTCTCGACTTTATACTCAAAATAATAAGGTAGACAAAAGGAATCATATAAATGAGAAAACCGATTATTCCATGTCTAAATACGATATCAAACGGATCAATTTCGATCGTTTTTCGATTTTCTGTTAACGTTCCGTAATTTTCTACATACCCTATTCCTAGTAATTTTTCTGTAAGTGGGGCTTGATGATAATTAGAAGCTGTTTCTTCTAAAAATGATAGTCTACTACTAAAGATAAAGTGATCAAACAACTGATAATCTGTGAATATTTCACTAATATTCTCTACCCCTAAAAACTCGAGGTGAATTCTTATATTCTGATAGAAATTCGTTCTAGGGATAAGTACGATTCCGATACTACTGATCACAATAATCAAAGATAGAAATAAAGCAATTATTTTAATATTCTTTTTTTCTAATTGTTTCTTGATCAAAAGAAGGAAGAAAACAAATAACGTTATTCCTAAACTTAAAATCACAATTTTACTGCCTAAGTTAAAGATGACATAAAGACACGCTAGAGAAATCAATACTTTTTTTACTATTCCCTTACTTTTGATTAAATAATAAATAATAAAAGGAAGGGCTATAGATAGGATGGCACTGATTTCATTAGAAGAATTAAACCAACCAATATTGCCTATTTTTCCTTCTGTATATCCATTTAATTGTAATCCGAAGATCGTAGGAACGATGATAAAGAAAATATAAATCAAGGAAATATAGACAAAATGTTTTTTTTCGATCGTGATCTTTTGTTCTTTAGAAATCGTCCACAATAATACTAATAGAATGGGAAAATAGAAAGCTCTTACGGTATTAGATAGCTCATAAAAGAATACACTACTATCCTTTGATAGGTAAATTTCTCCCATAAAGAGAAATAAATAAGCGGCAATTAGCCAAATGTATTTCCCTTTTTTCCTAGCTTCTTTGGGTAATACAAACAGATAATAAAATAGTAAAAATAATAAGAATAATACACGAATCACTATACCGATCGTAATTTTTATTTCTAAGACATGAATACAAAACGAAGTGAAAAGATCGATAATTGGTTGCATGTATAGAAAAATTAAAATAATCAAATTCATATTTTTTTGAAGCCATCCATATTTTTTCATCATTTTTACCCTTTCTATTTTAGCTATTGTTTGATTTTATTCTTCTAGATTTCTTTTTTCATATTCTTTACTTAACCACTCACAAATACTTCGATAAGTTTCTTCGTATACCCCTGATAGCTTCATTGTCTTGGTGATATCTTGACGAGCAAGATAGGTGTTTTTCTCAAATAGATTTGGATCAACCCTCTTTTCGGTTTTACTAATCATTTCAGGTCCTAATTGTGTCGTCGCAGTTCCTTTACAGAAACCAACTAGGATAATGGTAATCAGTAAACTATAAATTTTTTGATAACGGTCCATGTGATATTCTTCTTGCTTTTTTAATAGTACAAGGGTTATCCCCATAATAGCTAATGAGATAATACTTCCTATGATGATATCCCCATGAATAGTAAAGTCTTTTATCTTAAAAATAGTTAAGAGGCTCTCTACTTGTGACATTTCCCCTTGACCATCTAAAAATAAATCTTGTAGGATTACGATTATATTCGTGAATCCTACCGTTATCCCATACAAGATCATTCTCGTCCTTTTTTTCAAAAAGATCATGATACCAATAAGTAGAAAGATCCAACTTAATGTAAATAAAAGTGGGCTCCATGAAGCTTTTATTTCTAGTCCTATTCTATTTCTTAGAAGAATATCTGGTAACAATAATGAAATTATTATTCCCATTAGAATCAGTAAACTAGAAATAATCATTCGATAATGAGCGCGTAGATAAGTGTATAGCTGTTTGTCCTGTTTTGTCATATTTTCCCCCTAGTACTGTTATTATATCATTATTTACTTTTTTCGTCTTAAACTTTTCTATTTTTATTATGACACTTTAGTTTACAGTTTGAAAAAAAGTTTATCTTGAGGAGTTCTATTTGTTCTTATATAATATTATTAAATAGAGGTGATATGGTGAAAAAGGAAAAAACACTTTCCCAGATGGGAATTGATGAAATGACGAAGAAAAATCGTTGGATTAAGTATCTTACTTATTTTTGTTTAGCTCTTTCTTTTGTTTTAATGGTTACTTATTTTATTTATACGGTGATTACTAGTCAGGATGTGATTGAACAATTAGCTACTATTATTGGGGTTTCTATTTTAGCTCTGTTTACCTTATTCTTTCTGATTATCAGTTTATTTGCCGATAATCCTAAGGGACGAGTTTATGTTATCATAGCTAGTTTATTATTATCTTTATATAGTGGTTTTCAACTTTTAGTTACCGCAAACTGGATTAAATTACCTAGTCAAAGCTATGTGCTTAATTTTTATGGTAAGGATATTACGGAAGTTATCGAATGGGCGGAAGCAAATAAAATTAGTGTAGAACAGGTATATGAGAATAGTGATAGCTTGGAAATGTATAAAATTATGAGTCAAGATGTCGCACCTGGTACGTTAGTAAAAGATATTGATAAAATCGTGGTTACGGTTTCAGATGGTCCTGATCAAGAAAAAGAGGCAGCCATTCCTGATATGATCGGATGGAGTGTTGATGAAGTAGCTGACTTTGTAGAAGAAAACTTTTTAACCAATGTAGAAATTAATTTTGAATTCCGTGATGATGTGAAAAAAGACGTTATCTTTGAACAAGAAAATGAAAATGACGACGAAATGAAAAGAAATAGTAAAATTACTCTTAAAGCATCCCTTGGTAAAGAAGAGGATTTAGAGTCAGTCGCCATGATTAACTTAGTTGGTAAGGATCTCTTTCAAGGAAGTCTTTGGTTAAAGCGAAATGCGATTTCCTATACTGTTGAATATGGTTATAGTGAAGAATATGAAGAAGGAACAATCATTAAACAAAGTATTACTAAAGGAAAAATCATTGATAAAGAGCGAACTAAAGAAGTAGTAATTACAGTTTCTAGACAAAAGGATATTACGATTCCTGATTTTTCAAATATGAGCGCTAGTGAAATTACTAGTTGGGCAACAGATAATCATTTAAAAGTGGAATTTAAAGAAGAATTTGATGATTCTGTTGAAGAAGGAAAAGTAATTCGTAGTAGTAAAATTAAAGGTGATGTCGCTCAAGTAAATGATACGATTAGAGTTGTTATTTCTAAGGGACAGATTCGGATGATTAAATTTACGAATGTTGATGACTTTAAAAAATGGGCGGAAGAAAACGAGGTATCCTATCATATTGACTATTCTTTTGATTCTAGTGTTGAAAGTGGAAAATTGATTTCTTCTTCTCATAAAGAAGGCGATTTAATTAAAAATACCGATACGATCAGTTTAGTGATTTCACAAGGTGGTACGACAACGGTTCCTAATTTCATTGGAAAAACTAAAGCAGAGGCAGAAACATTATGCGAAGAAGCTAATCTTACTTGTTCGTTTACTACCGCAAGCAGTGAGGAAACAAAGGATACAGTAATTAAACAATCAATGAAAAAAGATAGTGAGGTACCAAATAATACGACGATTACCATTACTTTAAGTTCTGGAAAATAGAAAGATCTAACGCAAGCTAATTGCGAATTAGATCTTTTTCTATGCGATATAAATTAAAATAAAGTACTATTTTCTGTTTCAATCATAATTAAATTTCTAATAAATATAGGTAGATTTCTGTTTCTTTATCTAAAAATGTGTATTGAACCATCTTAGTTTCTTCTTGTCTTTTAAAACCTAATTTTTCCATTACTTTCCAAGAGGCAGGATTACCTATTGCAGCTCCTGTTATTATTTTTTTTATTTTGCACTCTTTAAACATGAAATCTATCATCGCTTTTGCCGCTTCAGTTGCGTAACCCTTATTTTGATATTTAGGATCAATGAGCCACCCTACCCCTCGGATAGCTGGTTCGATAATACTTTCATCTTCATCATGTGCTTCTTGACAAGTAATTCTTCCAATACATTCACCTGTATCTTTCAAAAATATACTCCATTTGAATACATCGGTATCTAAGGCGTGTTTCATCTCCTCTTCATAAAATTGTTCCTGTTTCTCCCAACTTTTTAATTTTTCTCTAAATTTTATTGGCACGGACAAAAAGTATCTGTTTACTTCCGGAATCATCAAAATCTCCCACAGTCTTTTTTGTTCTTTCATCGTCCCTGCTTTTAACACTAGTCTTTCTGTTTCCAATGTTTTGCTACCTAAATAATTCATATGCATACTCCTTTTTATCATTTGAATTTTCTTTATTTTATTCAGTTGTTGTTTTTCTCTTTTATTTTCTTGTATTCAATTTCACTTCTCAATGAATCAAAAGTTTGCCAGTCTTTAATCCATATTTCTGTTTCACTTCTAATACTGTATATTCCTAAATAAAATTTCCTTAGATAATTTTCTTTGGTGAATAACCATCTCTTTTGGTCAGGCGTAATCATTAATGGTAAATAAACTTCACACAAATGCCTGCTCTCAGTTATATCTAAAACACAGCTCCCTCTTTTGGCTAATAGAATTGGGATATATTCTGTAATTTTTAAATTATCACAAGCTGATTCAATGTGTGCATAGTGATTGTCATCGTGTAAAGAGTTCTGATAAGTGTATAACTTATTTTTATCATCATAGATAAAAGTTTTCGCGTCCATAAAATCTCCTTTCTAGTAAAATTCTATTAATATAGGATGAAAATATTTTAGTCCATAATTAAATATCGATAATTGTATTGAATTTTTATAAAACAAGATCATCAGCTATTTTACCTTACTAGTCTATTTTACTACAATTTATGCAAAAGAAAAAACTATTAAACAATAGTCTTTCTGATTCTTCTGGAAATTTATCGATAGTATTACTCATTAGAAGAGTTTTCTTCTTTTTCTTTTCCATTATTTTTCTTTTGGTTTCCTTTTTTCTCTTTAGACTTCTTATCTTCTGATACTTCTTCCTTTTTTTCTTTATTATTTACTTTTTTGATACGAGGTTTACGTAAGGCCAAAATCATAGTAGTAAGTGCTAATACGGAAGAAAGAACCGCTAATCCAATGATTACTTTATGATCAGTATCTTGAATGTCTTGATATTCTTTGGTTATACTTTCTACGATATCCTTATTATATCGTTGTAATGTTTTTTCTTTGGTATCATAAGAGTACCATCCTTCATTACCATTTTCTAGAATTGTTCCATATAGTAATAAGAAATCACTCTTATCTTTTTGATAAGCAGTATATTCGATATCGTCGATTTTTTTGGTAACTTTTTGATAGCCTTCTGGAATTCCTTTTGCTTCTTTTTGGATTAAATGAAATTCTGTACCTATTAACGTTAAATATTTTTGATAGCTATTTTTATCTTGATCATAAATATAAAGTTCTATTTTTCCATTTTCATCTCTTAAACCAACAAGAGTTGTTTTCGTTGCTTCGTTATAAAAAGCAGGTACTTCCATTTCGTTAATTTTAATCTTCGTTTCTTCAAACAAATCAGGTTTAGTTAATGAACTTGCTTTTTTAACAACGGTTAGTTTTTTATCCTCTACTGTAGTAGTTATCGGATTACTATCTTTTACTACTGCATTAATCACATATACCTTTTCTTTTCCTGTTTCTGAAGTCACTTTAATTTCAATTCGATTGTCTCCTTCAGAAACTGTGATTTCTCCTCCTCCTGATAGGCTAGCATAGGAATCCGCTTTTTCGGCATTGACCATAATTTTTTCTACACTTGCTTCTAATTCTACGGTGTATTCTAAGGTATCCGCATTAAATTCTGGAGATAAGGTATACCCTTCTACACTTAATGATTTTAGATTGTTGTTGGTTGATTTTTCACGTGGTTTTACGACATTGATCGAAACTGAACGACTTCCGCTATAAGGATTACCACTAGTATCCGCTACATCAAGTGCTTTTACAGTGATTGTCGCATTGCCAACTGATTTAGCACTAAAAGTATAAGTTTTACTTTCATTTTCTAACCAAACGCTACTCGTTCCTCCTGAAAGGACACTACCATTAGAACTGGTAATGGAAAATTTACCAATTAATCCGCTAGCATTTACGGTTACCCGTACACTTCCACCATTTACGACACTACGACTACTAGCACTTATTCCTAAAGAAGCAGCATAAACGCTTGTTGAGAATCCAAAGAAACTAAGTGCCAGTATCAGCAGTGATAAGACCTTTTTTGTCATATTTCTTCCCCTTTTCTAATTACTTATTACGTTATCTGTACCCATAATATAATTCTTTATATTTACATAGTCAACAGCAGAGATTGTACTATCTTTGTTTACATCAGCAGCTTTTTCGTAAGCACCTTGTAATACTCCTCCACTCATAATCTGATTTTTTACACGAACGTAGTCAACAGCTGAGATACTTCCGTCTCCATCTGTATCTCCATAAATTAAAACCGTTAATACTTCGGTTGTTCCTGAAGTAATATGTACTTGATATCCAGTTCCTACTTGCCCACTCTCTACGGCATTACCATTTGGATCAGTAATTGTGACTACTCCACCAGTATTCGTTAAATTACCTTTTAATGTTTCTACACTTGTTCCTGGTTGTATCTTAGAAATCATTCCATTTTCATAAGTATAATTAGCTTCTTGGACAATGGAAGAAATTGGTTTTGGCTGTGGCTCTGGAGGAGTAGTTGGTTCTTCAGGATTTTCTGGTGGCACTTCTGGATCAGTTGGGGTTGAAGGAGTATTATTTCCACTGTTTACTTTGTAGAAATAACTAGCTGGTACGTATACATGCATCGTATCCCATGGATAAGTTACTCTAGGATTACTTTTAGAGTCACCAATGTACTCTAAATCCCCATCTAAGGTTGGATCGCTCATGATCTTATACCAAGTTGTATTTCCATTTACAGCTGGTCCTGTTACTTCTTCTAAAACAACAACTCCTGTACCGGCAACTTTATATTGATAAAAACTACTAGAAACATTCAATCCACCTGGTGTTTTTTTAGGATAAACTGTATTATTGTAGTTATTATTTAATACCGCAATCGCGTATGATTCATAGTCTTGAAAACCGTAATATTTATCCAAATCGTAATAATATTGTGCTGCTTTTTCTCCCCAATAAGGATCAGATGCATATTTAATATTTAAACCTACTCCTTTGTTTCCAAGATTGGCTCCCTTGAAACGATAATCACCCGGTTGAACATAACCATAATCTAGCCATACATAAGCAAATTCACCGATACAGTCGGCGACCGATGCGAAATAATTAGCTGACTCTCCTGGTGTTTTGTCGATCGCATTTAAACCAAATAGATTATTTTTGGTTTGAGCTATAGTACTAGTTCCATATCCCGATTCATTAATTCCAATCGCCAACATGATAATGGCATTAATTCCGTAATTGTTTTGATTTTCGATAAAGTAATCTCCCGTATTTTTTAGTTTTGAATTAGGATTACTCGTTCTTGCATCGATAAACTGATTAATGTTAGCGGCATTGTAGTTGGTTTTGGTACGAAACGAAAGGTATTGATAATAATTATAAAATGGGTTATCTCTATTTACCGCATTTTGATAAGTATTTTGTTTATAATCATTAATCATTTGTTTTAAATCGGTATAAAAATAATTACCATCATAACTATAGTAAGTTCCTTCGTTTAACATAGAAGGCTTCTTTCCGATAACCAATTGATTTTTCCCTTTAGTATTATAGACATTAAGCGGTAGATGATGAATTAAATCATTACTAGTTACTTGATAATAACTAGGACTTTTTACCCAAGATAAAGGAACAATATCATATAATGGGTTGCTCATTGCAGCTTCATTTTCATATCTTTTAATCCAACCGACGACACCTGATACTTTGATTTTAATTCTACCAGTTGCAGGATCTAATTCCAAAAATACTGCATCATCGCTATCTCCACCTGTAATATAAGTGATTTCACTGCTTAGATATTTATCTGAATATACACTAGTATAACCAGCTGTGGTTAGTTGATCATAATCAATCAAGGCATATTTCGCATCGACAATTCTTCGATTACCAACGATAACTAAGTTATCATTCGCCGTAGAATTCATTACCTGTTTTGCTTCTTCATAAGTATTATAGCAAGCTACTTTATTTAGTGAGCCATCTGGTTCAGCACTCGCTAATTCATAACTTGTACAGTCTATTGGGCGTGCCGCTACTTCCGCTGCTGTTAAAGCTTTTCCACTAGTTGGAAGAAAGTAAAAAATAGTTAAACTCAAAATGAATAAAAAACAATTTTTTTTCATATTCTTCCTCCTTATCCTAGTTCTACATATACATTATACCAAACAAACATAAGAACATCTATATCTCGATCTTTTATTTCTTTCTCTTTACATTTTTCCCTTTTAAAAACTGTCAAATTAACCAATTAATCCTTTTATTTTTGTATAAATTCTATTAATTGGTTATAATGATAATAGGGATGTGTAAAGATGGAAAAGACTAAAGTTACGCAAAAAACAACGAAAAATAAAAAATTAAAGAAAAAAAGAACATTTCGCTTACATGTACTTTTTATTTTTGTTGGAATTATTACTAATTTTTATTTAATCTATCGAATTAGTCAGTTAGGTCCTATCGAACCAATCTTGAGGACTGTTTTAATTGGTTTATTACTAATTATTGATTTTTATTTTTTCTATAAAAAAAGAACCTTAAAACAGGGGCCAGCTATTTTTTTTATGATTTTATTTACAATATTTAATGTAGTAGGAGCTAGTTTTATCGGTCGTGTTTATGATAGCATCGATTCCATCAATAAAAGTAAAATTGCCTACTCTTCTAGTTTGATTGTGATGAATGATAGTAAAGTACAGTCGATTGATGATGTTACGAACTTAAAAATAGGAATCACTGATGATACTCTTTCGATCGATAATTATGTGATTGCGCAAGAAATGATTGAAGAGAATAAGTTAGATCATGATAATGAAATTATTCCTTACCAAGATATTTCAGAGATGCTTACTGATTTATATGAAGGAGAAATTGATTCTTTATTTATTTCTAGTAATTATCCAGTAATGTTTCAACAGACAGCTGGCTTTGAAAATATTCAGAATGATGTACGAGAAATTATTCATAAAGACAAAACGATTAAGAAAGAAGAGTATACCTCTACTTCAGGTTCTAGTTCTGTGACTAAGCCTTTTACTGTATTGTTGATGGGTGTTGATTCCGAAAAAGATAACTTACAACGTAATGCTTATGCGAATGGAGATTCTTTAATCTTAGTTACTTTTAATCCTCATACGTTAAGTGCTACTATGATGTCTATTCCTAGAGATAGCTATTTACCAATTAGTTGTCGGAATAATCAAAAAAATAAATTGACTCATGCTGGCTGGTATGGAACTGATTGTATGATTGAAACAATTGAAAATACTTTTGATGTCGATATTCAATATTATGTCAAAGTTAATTTTAAAGGTGTAGTGAATTTAGTCAATGCTTTAGGAGGAATTGATGTTGAAGTTCCTAAACGATTATGTACAGATAACTCTGATCGAAACGGAAAAATTTGTATTGATAAAGGTTATCAAACATTAAATGGTGAACAAGCTTTAGTTTTAGCTAGAAATCGCTATGATTTAGCTCAGGGCGATATCGATCGTGGATATAATCAACAATTAATTATTAAAGCAATGTTACAAAAAATGACTACGATTCGAGATGTTAATCAATTATTATCTATTTTAGACACTGTTTCTAAAAACTTAGATACCAATTTAACTACTGATGAGATTTTATCATTCTATAATATTTTCAAAGAAATTCTTACTACGACTAATTATCAAGGTGGAGATGTTTTCTTTATCAATCAACTTCGAGTAGAAGGAAGTGGAAAAATGATTTATTATCCAAACTTAAAACAGAATTTATGGAATTATATTTTAGATGAAGATAGTATCGAAGAAGTAAGTAGAGAGATGAAAATCAATCTAGAACAAGAAGAACCGGTAATGATTAAAGATTTTACCTTTAGTCCAAGTTAGACATATACCTTTTTAGTATATGTCTTTTTTGTTTCTTTTAAGGAATTATTCAAGTGATTGAAAAACTAAATATTTTACTCGTTAGTTCTTAGATAGTATAAAACCCATAATATAATGTTATAAACGATAATACTTGTCGGAGGAGTATATGAAGAAATTCTATCGTACCAAGGAAAAAATGGTACAAAACTTACAAGAAGAAAGAAAAGAAGCTGAACAAAATTATGTAGCTACCGTTGAAAAAACAAAAGAATCACGTAAAAAACTGATCATAAAAGTAATTTCTATTACTGCTATTGTTGTTGTTTTTATTAAAGTATGCTTTGGTACTATTCACATTATGAGTCCTTTTCTTTATAAGCAGAATCGTCTTTATCAAGCCTATATTAATGATGAATTAATTAATGTAGAAGTTTTTGATCACTATCGTTTGCCTATTATTCCCTTCCTTGTATCTTTTGATGCGATTAATGCACAGTCCTATGATTATGATGGAGGACATTTACAATATGAAGTAAAAGAAGATGATGATAAGATTCTTTTAAGTTTTGTTTCCTATAAATGTATGGCTGATGACTATCAAGTTCAATTGAGTTGTAATGCAGCTAAAAAGAGTTTACGGAAAGTAGAAGCTACAGATGTTAAGTACACTCATTTATATATTAGAAGAGAAGATAGAAAAGAAACGGTTATGTATGATGGACCAATGATTCAAAATATCACACAATATGTCCAGAAAGAAGGTCGTTACCATATTCGGGTAACCGCAGAATACAAACACGTCACAAGTTCTATTACTTTTCATTTAAAAAATAAGTAAATCATCTTCATTTAGATTAATTATGACCTAGTAGATGATCCAAGTAATAAATTCCTTTAGATCGACAATCGTATCTATAAAAAAATAGGATATAACTTCCTATTTTTTATTCACATAAAAAGCTATCGTTTTTGATAGCTTTTCTTCTTTTTATTCTACTTCGACTAGTGATAATTTCATTCCTTCATGAATCCAAGTAAGACTCACTTCGGTTGGGTAGTCTAAGTCTTTGACATATTCTAGTTTTACTTTGGTTTGATAGGCACTATTATCTTCAAGGTTAGCTTCTTCATTTTCATAAGAAAATTGCTTTACTTCTTCTACCGTAGCATTCTTTATTTCTGGTAATTCTTGTTTTCGTTTACCCGTCAAATTGTTTTTTACATATTTATAGATATTATTGGTTGCTTCGGTTTTAAATGATTCTTTTTGTGATTCGTGGACGAATTGAATTCCCCCGATATCTTGATTAGTCATTTTATTATTCAAAGTATAAAAATCGATGGTAAAGAGTTTAGCTAGTAAAGAAACATAGTTTTCCTCATCTATTTTTTGATCTTCTAGTTCACTTTCTAATTCTTTGTAATATTTTTTATAGATTCTACTATCGGTATTTTCTAAATAATAATTATATTCGTCAATACTACTTACTACTTCTACCGTTAATGGTTTAGCTAACATATTTTTTACATTAACCACTATGATGGCTATGATTAAAACTAATGGAATCAGTACCAAAATAATGGCTTTTTTCTTTACCCGTTTTTTTACTTTTTTCATTATTCCGCAACCTTTTCTTCAATATAATCCGATTCCGAATTAATCCGGTCCTCCTCTTTCTTAATCAGATCGAAAACGATCAGTGAATTCGAAACATTTAATAAGTCTTCGGCATACTTTTGACAATTACTAATGTATTCATCCGAAATAACTTCTTCCTCTTTCAATGTTAAGTATTCCCCTTTTTGGGTATTATAATACACTTTATTAGTCATCCAGTTACCATTTGGGAAGACAACGATATTATCATCGGTTGTATTGAAAATATCTTTTCCTAATTGATATTTATTGTAGAAACCAAACATATTACCTAAGGTTGGCATAACATCGTACATTCCCATAACAGTCGTAATTTCTTTATGAAGAGATTCTTTAGTTTCTTTACTGTAGATTAGGAATGGTACTTTTCTTAATAATTCATATTGATAACTATCTACTTTAACAAAATTTGGATCATCTTCCGAGATTAATCCATCTGTTTCTTTATCGTAGTTAAACAAACGACTAAAGTCAGCTTTTGGTAGACGAGCATCATGATCACCGTATAATACTATTACGGTATTTTCCATTAATCCTTCTTCTTCTAATGCGGTTAAGAACTCTCCTAAAGCAGCATCGGCATAATGTACGGATTTGAAATAGTTACCTAATTTGGTTCCTTCCATATATGGATAACTGATCATTTCTGGTTCTCCGGTTTCTTCATTGATGATTACATTACCATTTTCATCTTTAGCTTCTTCTTTAATATCTACTGGGAAATCTCCATATTTATCGACATCAGAGAATGGAGTATGATTACTAAGCATAATAACGGTTCCATAATATGGTTGACCTTTTTCATTAATTTCCTTAATTTTTTCGACAGATTGTCTAAAGAATGACTTATCCGATAAACCTAGTCCGATTACTTCATCAATTTCGTAATCTTTCTTACTATAGAAACGGTCATATCCCAAAGATTTGTGCATTACTTCACGATTCCAGTATGAACCATTATTGGCATGCATAGAGAATGTATAATAGCCTTTTTCTTTTAATAATTTAGGAATTGTTACATATTCACGATTAAAGTAACTAACGAAAGCAGTACCCGTATTGGTTGGCATCAATGAAGTATTAAAAGTAAATTCTGAATCACTTGAAGTACCAACACTTACTTGAGAATAGAAGTTACTAAAGTATAGAGATTCACTTGCTAATTTATTTAGATTTGGTGTTAACTCCTGACCGTTAAAACTTAATTCCATAACGATTTGTTGAATACTTTCGGCGTGAATAGAAATAATATTTTTTCCTTCAAAAATACCTGTATATTCATTAATTGTTGTCTGTTCATCACTTCTACCTTCATAGTATTCGTTGAACCTTTTTAAGGCATTATCATAACCAAATAAAGTCGTTAATTTAGGCTCGATACTTTTTACTAAATCATTTAGATGATAAGTATAAATACCAAATTTCATCACAATGTATTCACGATTCCATTGTTTCGCAAAACGGCCAATTTCTAGTGAAGTTAACATACTGATAAATATAAAAGCTAAAACACCTGCGGTAGCAAAAGAAGTGATGGCTTTCTTTTGATCACGTTTATTTCTATTTCTAGCTTGAAAACGTTTTGTCTTTTTTAATCGTAAATAAGTTAACGTCAACGCAACTGGTGCGAGGAGATAAACAAAATCTTGAACTTTTAATACATTTTCTGTTACCGCATCCCCTACCTGGAACAAATACTCTAAAGTACCAATCAAAGATACAGATACAAATGATGTATAGAAAGTATAATAAAGAGAGTTAATCACACAAATTACACTCAAAATAATACTACAGACTAACAAATAAGGAAATCGATTCTTTTCCTTTAGTAAATAACTGACGCCACCAATAGCAATAATTACCGCTGCATCAGCTAAAATTGGTTTAATGTTTAAAATATCCTTTACTGTCAAATAACGTAATAAAGTCGAAGCAAAAAGGGAAACAAGGATAAATACAATCATTAAAATATTGTTCTTAATCATTTCTACGATTCTATTTATCATTAATATAAAAAATCGCTTGGGATTTGTTACGACTCCAATCGCTATTTTCCTAATATTATTTGATGCCTTTTTGATAAATTTTTCAATTTTCTTCATTTCCACTAATCCTTCCTGATTTTCATTATAGCACTTTTTTTATCGTTTCACAATTTTTTCGAAAAATTAAACATGACAATATTGTCATGTTATTCGAGTAGTTATACACTTAGTTGTTCTTTATTATTTGTTTCACTTTCTTTTTTTACATCTTCTCTACTAGCATTAAGAGCCATACCTACTACAAAGACATAAGATAATAGGTATACCCATAATAATAGAATTAAAAGGTTAGCAATACTACCATATAATAGGTTATAACTATTAAATGTATTGACATAGAACGAGTAAACTTCTGTTGCGATAATCCAAGTTACTGTGGTAAACAAGGCACCTGAAGTTGTTGTCTTACTCGCAATTTGGGTATCGGGAGCCATTGTATATAAAAGTTTAATACAAAAGAAGATAAGTAAAAACGAAATTGGGTACTTTAAAATAGTATAAGCGGTTGAAATCGTTGTAATAATTGGTTCAGCTTTAATTACCTCTCCTAATAAAGAAATTAAAGTATCACCATAAGCTGGCACAATTAACATGAATAATAACAGAATAACTAAAATGATCGTCATGATAATTGCTTTGATCCGTCTAGTAATATAATCTTTACTTTCTACTTTGTAAATCATATTTGCTCCGATAATCATCGAATGTGGTCCATTTGAAGCAAGAATGAATGCTGAAATATAGAAAATAGCAATATTTAAATTCATACTTTTACCATCGATTGCAGCATTAATAAAAGACGCTATTTCTTTAGGAAGACTATCATTGATAATTTCCATCAAGGATTCGATGGACAACGAAAAGTTAGCACTGATCGTCGCAATGAGAGCTACTAGCGGAATAATCGACAAAACTAAGAAAAAAGCCAGTTGACCGGGCAATATTCGCATTTCTGGCTTTTGAATAATCTTATATAGTCGTTTAAAAAATCTTTTCATTCTTTTCTTCAAAGTGCATCACCACTTTTTTATTTTATTTTTTCTTTATTGGTTCTCATTTCTAATGTAGCTTCATTAATCGCATCATCGATTGTCTTAATATCATCAGTAATCATACTAAATCCAGTCGCTGCGCCAAAACCATGTGGTAATTCTTTTAATTCTTTATTTAGTTTTTTACAGTAAGTATCTACTTGTTTTTCACTATAACCAACAAGATATACTAAGAATTCATTTCCGTCAGTTCTAATAATCTCACTGTTTTCTAATTGGGTGTTTACTAGTATAGAAGCAGCCGTTGTAATCAATTGGTCTCCTGCTTCATGTCCATAATTATCATTTACATATTTGACATTATTTAAGTCGACAATAACTACTGCCTGTGGATATACTTTACTTTCCTCCCAAGCCTTCATATTTCTATTTAAGTAGTTACGATTTTTTAAAGAAGTTAAAATATCAGTATATTTTCTACGATCTTCTTTCTTCACTTCTTTTACTTTTTTCTTACGTTTTAAGATAATATAGATAGCTGTTAAAATAAGTAGTGGTAAAAGAATGATTCCTAGAATAATTAGATATAACTCTTGGAAACTTGTTCTTTCTAATAAAGAAAGATTTAATGAATTTAGTCCTGTCAAGCGATAATTATAATAAGAATTAGTCATAATGATGTAAGAGAATAGTTCTGCAAAATCTTGATTGGTTGTTTTAACCATGAAGTTGTATTCATTAGTCATTTTATCTTCGTATAAAACTTCATATTTAGAGAACTTACTATTTCGATAGTAGTTATAAATTTCTCTATCTACAATGATCAAATGATTCCCAGCAGTTAGATCATCAAGGGTATCTACTTCTTTGACATTGGCTTTACTATTTTCTTGAATATAAGAAGTTAAAAGACTATTTTTTAACATCATTACTTGTTTGTTCTTTAGTCCTTCAAAGGTGTTAATTACTTCCCCACTATCTAGACGAGCTAATACAACATATTCTTCTACCATTGGAGAAAGTGTTTCTGTATAATTATTTCCTTGGTAACCAAAATAGTTGAAATAGATATCTACTTCTCCGTTATCAATTGCTTGTTTTAATTCTTCTACACTTTTATATTTCTGATAGGTAAAATCAATATTGGTAAGTCTTTGCATTCTCGCTATATATTCAGAGGCAATACCTGATGGAGTGCCATCTATTGTTACTTCATATGGTGTGTTTTCTACATAGCCGTAAACATAAGATCTAGAAATTAGATCAGCTTTGGTTTTATCATTTAGTTTTCGTTCGCTAACATAATAATTTAAGTACTCTTTATTATAAGTCGTTACATAATCGTCTTGTTTCCATTTTTCAAAGTATTTTCTTACGATGTTGTTTAAATCTTGATTATCTTCGGTCAAGGTAAGTACTATTTTCTTAGACATCTCTGTAAAATAATAATTCGTATAGTAATCTTCATTACTTAGGGTTTGATCTAAATAAAGAAATTGAGGAATAACCATCATCGTAATAGTTCCTGCTTCGAAATCTGCCATCATGGTCTCAATAGTATCGTAAGTCTTAAAAGTTAAATTTTTTCCAGTCTTTAAATAATACGTTAACTCTCCGGCATCCTCTGTAAAAACACCAATTACTTCATCTTGAATTTCTGAGATACTGTCGTAGCGAACATTTTTCGCACTAATTGCGACATAACCATCTTCTGCTAATAAAAGGTCATTGTCAGTTAACGCCGTATCATTATTTAAAATTCTAAAACGTAAACCATTAGTGGTTGGCTCAGCAGTTTTTAAATAGGAAATCTTATTGAATTCTAATCCGGTGTCCATTTCAAAATTATCGATGAAATCAAAGATTACCCCAGTTCCTGCCATAGAAAAGATCGGAACATCATTTACGATTTCTAAATCATATTTGGTTCCCGAGTTATTGGTAATCCATCTTTTTTCTAATACCGTTAAATTAGTTTTATCATCTGTATAATTTAAGAAAGTATATAAACCAACAAAAACCAATAAGGCAATAACGATAGGAATAATAATTATTAATTTTTTCTTCATTATTCTCCACCTTCTGTAGTTGTACTAATATCGGTTTTCTCTCTATCTTTTGTCCATGAGAATTCAGAACTATTGTGATGTTTGTACCCGATAATTGGGAAATTATTTTCCGCTGCATCTGTTTTTACGATAAATACTTGAAAATCGTAATACCCTTTTTGACTATCAGTAAATAAGTCTAACATACCGTTGATTGTTGCTTTAGCATCTTCGATACTTGTATCGTTTTTTACGGTAATTGTTAAGTTAATTGTTCTACCATTTTCTCGTAAAGTAACACTTTCTACTCGTTCATTCTCTGTAATTTTTGCCTTTACTTGATCATAGATTGCTTCATCTACTTCTACTTTACCTACTAAACGATCGCCATAGATTGCTTTTCCTTCGTTAGGGAAAAATAATTGTTTAGCTTGGTATAGACAGAAGACTAAAGCGGTAAATATAACAATTGCGATAATCGTGAATTTGTTTTTTCGGATTATTTTCATCTAATACACCTCACGTCTTTCTAGGTACTTGTACCTGATTAACTATATTTCATCTTTGTATGATATATGATTATACAATAAATTGGGCTTTTTTGAAAGTCTTTCTTGTTATTTGTTTAGTTCTTCTTGAAGAAGACGGCTTACGATTGCGGCATTTGCTTGGCCTTTTGTCTCTTTCATAATCTGTCCCATTAGGTATTTAATTGCTCTATCTTTTCCATCGTGATAATCTTTTACACTTTCTGGATTAGCGGCAATTACTTTGGTAATGATTTCTAGTAAAGCACTCTCATCACTAATTGTCTTGATTCCCCTTTTTTCAATGATTTCAGGAATAGAAAGGTCTGTTTCCATTAAATCTACTAAGATATCTTTAAATACTTTATTGGTTATCTTTCCTTCACTTAACATAATTGTTACTTCTCTTAATTTAGCTTGAGTTAGTGAAGTTTCTTTAAGGCTTTTCTCACATCGATTTAAATAAGAGGAAATATCTCCAAGCAGTAGATTGCTGGCAATCACTAAATCGATATCTTCTAATCCTAATAAGAAGTCACTTAGTTGTTTATTCTGAATTAATTTATCCGCATTAACTAAAGATATCCCTTTTTCTAAGTAAATGGCACGTCGTTTATCTGGCATTACTTCGATCGTTTCTTTCACTTTATCAATATCACTGTCTGTAATTAGATAAGGGGGTAGATCTGGTTCTGGGAAATAACGATAATCATTTCCGGTTTCTTTTACACGCATTAGAATTGTTCGTTCTTGTTTTTCATCAAATCTTCTTGTCTCTTCGTTAATTACATTTCCCTGTTCTAATTCTCGAATTTGACGAGCAGCCTCACTAGTAATCGCTCTACCTACACTACTGATAGAACCAATATTCTTGGTTTCAGTTCTAGTTCCTAGTTGATCTGTTTTCGATACAGACACATTAACATCACAGCGCATACTTCCTTCTTCCATCTTACAGTCAGAAATATTAGCATAAAGGAGTAGCTCCCTTAATTTTTCTAGGTAAGCCATGGCTTCTTCAGGACTATTCATATCAGCCTCAGATACGATTTCTAAAAGAGGTACACCATTTCGATTAAAATCTAAATAAGATTTAGTGTCAGCATGAGTACTCTTACAAGTATCTTCTTCAAGATGAATATCATGAATCCCTATTTTTTTCTTTTTTCCGTCTACTTCAATTTCTACGTATCCATTTACGCCAATTGGATTTCTAGCCTGCGTAATTTGATAGCCTTTAGGTAGATCAGGATAAAAATAATTTTTGCGGTCAAATACTACTTTTTTATTGATTGTACAGTTTAAAACTAAAGCAGCTTTGATCCCTAATTCTACTCCGTATTGATTAATTGTTGGTAGTGTACCAGGCAAAGCAAAATCGATTTCATTAATATTGACATTGGCTACCCCACCATAATTATTCAAAGAATCACTAAACATTTTGGCATTGGTTTTTAGTTCACAGTGTACTTCAATTCCTACTGTTGTTTTATAGTCATTCATCATTTTACCTCCAATCCATTCGTTAATTTTAAATATTTTAGTGCTGGGTTTATCTCTTTGCTTTTTTGTTGTTCATTATTTGCTTCTAATCCATTCGTTAGTTTTAAATATTGTACAGCTTGGTTTATATCATCATTGGTATCATCTGATATTTTACCAACAAGAATTATACGATGGGTAGCTATCCTCTCTATACTTTTTATTCTCATCGCAAGTGGCGAAGTAAGGAGCCATGAAGCTATACTAGTCATTATTACATTTTGTTTGATTTCTTTTCTTTTCAAAGTTTTCACTCCTTACTTTAGTTTCTTTTCTAAATCGTACGCAAGTTGATACATTTTTGCTTCTTCAAAACGATTACCAATAATATGTAAGCCGATTGGCATATTATCTTGATCTTTTCCCATTGGGATACTCATTCCAGGTAATCCAGCCATATTGACAGGGATAACTAATACATCGTCCATAAATGATTTTGTTGGATCATCTAAGTTTTCATCTAATCGGTAAGCAACGGTTGTCGTAGTTGGTCCAAGGATAAAGTCATATTCTTCAAATACTTTATCAAATTCCTGTTTCATGGCATTTCTGATCATTAACGCTTTATCGTAATATGTTTTGGCATTATCTCCACTTAATAGATAGCTTCCTACCATGATTCTACGTTTTACTTCTTTACCAAAGCCTTCTCCTCTTGTATTTTCATACATTTCTTCGACACTGGAAGAGTTTTCACTACGGTAACCAAATTTTACCCCGTCAAAACGAGCTAAGTTACTACTTGCTTCTCCCATTGCGATGATTTGGTAAAGGGTTACTGCTTGATCGAGATATTTCATATCGATGTATTCTACGGTATTTCCATTTGCTTCTAATACTTCTACTACCCGATTTAATTTTTCAATGATGATAGGAGATACAATATCACTTACAAAATATTTTGGAATCGCTATCTTCATTCCTTTTACTTCTTGGCCAATCAACCGAGTAAAATCTTCTACTTCTTGATCGGCACTCGTCAGATCTTTTTTATCTCTTCCAACTAGTGTATTTAATAATAAAGCATTTTCATATACATTTCTAGTCATTGGTCCAATTTGATCTAAGCTTGATCCAAAAGCTATTAGTCCATATCTAGAAACACGTCCATAGGTTGGTTTCATGCCAACAATTCCTGTATAACTTGCTGGCTGACGAATAGAACCACCTGTATCTGTTCCTAAAGCAAGTGGAACTAATCCTCCCGCTACACAAGCCGCACTACCTCCTGATGAACCACCAGTAATTTTTGTTGGATCAACTGGATTTTTAGGAGAACCAAAATAACTTGTTCTACTAGTAGATCCCATAGCGAATTCATCCATATTGGTTTTTCCAATGATAATCATTTTTTGATTCTTTATCTTCTCAATTACCGTAGCATCATAAATAGGAATATAATTTTCTAACATTCTAGAGGCACAAGTAGTCCTAATTCCTTTTGTTGAAATATTATCTTTTATCGCAATAGGAATTCCCCAAAGTAAGTTATCTTTTTCTACTTCTTGTTTAGATAGTTCTTTCGCATACTCGATCGCTTCTACCTTATTTACGGTAATAAAACTATTGAGAATACTATTCTCTTCGATTTTTTCATAACATTCTTCTACTAAATCGAGTGGCGTTATCGCTTTATTCACTAATCGACTGTGAATTTCTTTTATACTTAGCTCTAAATTATTCACCTATCATCACCGGAACCTCTACAAAATTACCAGTCACAGCTGGTACATTCTTTTTTACTTCATCAAAATCAATACTTCTTGTTTCTTGATCGTTTCTTAAACTAGCTTCTTGCGTTGTCGGAGTAACTAATAACTCATCCGTTTCTACTTCGATATCATTAATTTTATCTACATCATCTAAAAGTTTCTTTAAGTCTATTTGGTATTTCTCTATTTCTTCATCTGTTACTTTTATTCGTGCGAGATGAGCAACATGTAATACTTCTTCTCTTGATAATTTATTCATTTTTTCCTCCTAAAAAATATACATAGCGATTGGCTATGTATCATTATATCATGAAATTGTTGATTTTGGGTATTTTTATATTTCTTGTTGCAGGATAAACCACACGAATTTTTCTTTATAAATAAAGCAACTATAATAAATGTGGTATACAAATAATTTTTTATACAAAATTTAATAACTGTTTTGAGCATCAAATGATTAAATATTTCTTTTTAGTCTTATATTAAAGAAAATTTTTGTCGTTTAAATTTCATGCGTTTATCCTGTTCTTGTTGTGTTTGTACTTTATTTATAACAATTCTTAAGATTGTTTTAAAAAGTTCGACATTTTTTTACTTTGTAATATTATAGTTATCTAAATCATTCAAAATATGGCACTTCCTATTCAAACAAATATAAAGTACCATATTTTGAAAGTTTTTTCTATACAAAGCAAATTCCTAGTATATAAAAAATATAATTTAATGCAAAATACAATAAATAAATGTCAAGATTGAAATAATAATTCCTATTAAATAGAACAAAATAATTGTAGCAAATCCCTTACTTTTCCTTTCTTTTTGTTCATTTTGCAATATAGAATTTATAGCACTATTAATTGTATTCAATTTATAATATCCATATTTAGAAACATAAAGAGATTCTTGTATTAATCTGGGAATGTCATCTATACTATATCCTTCTGCCAATTTTACATTATATAATAAATTAGCAAATGATAAAGTAGATAACGCATTTTGTCTGTTACTATTTTGATTAGTATGAAGTATATCATGAGTAAGGTTACTATCAAGTTTAGTATTATTTTTTAAGATAATCTCTTCATCATGTGAATTGCTAAATATACTTTCATAAGATTGTAGTGGTACTAAAAAATGAATATACGAAACTAAAGAATCAGCTTTTTCATAACCATCTTTTTTATCTTTACTATACTTTGCATATTCCTCATTAAATTGATAGTAATGTTCTTTATCAATAGAATCCCAAGTTGGATCAAAAACAAAATAACCATCAATATCATATTTTTCATCGGTTAGGTGAACAAAACTTCTAACATGTCCAACTACACCTTTATCATCGGATTTTAATGATAAATCTAAAACTGAAGCTTTTACTCCCAATTCTCTTAACAAACGATTAAATATTTTTACATAACCACCACAAACAATATAATCATTATTAACCATTTCGGTTATATGTCTACTTTTCATAGTATGTTCTATATTATACTCTTTATAATAACGTGATTTGACTATATCATAAGCCATTGTTACTTTTTCCAAAGGAGATAAGTTATCATCAATGACCGACTTGTAATAGTCAATCATATAAACTGCTGAAATAACGTCATCTATAAAAGATAATTCGTTATTCCAGTTGATAACTATTTCTTTATCATGATAGGCTTCCTTTAATTTATTTAGATGATTAATATCATTTATCTCGTTAGATATATATATAACCATTTTTGAATTCAAATCTTCAATAGAATTTATTTTAGATATTAATTCATCAATATCACCATTATAAGTCACTTTAACCCTTGGAAATTGTCCACCAGCAGCAACTGCAGTCTTCAAAATACCAGAAGAATAAGCAGAATAATAAAAGCTGAGCCAATCTAATTTAGATTCACTTAAATTATATTTTTCTGGATTTAAAGCTGGATCACCATATTTTTCAAAAATTTTTGTTAATTCTTTTACAAAATCATCTATCATAAAGATCACCACTTATTTTTATAATCTATCTTACAAATATTTTTTATTTTCTCCCTCATAACTAAGAGATTCTACATCACAATCAATATACTTAATTTTACCTTCTTCATTTTTTGATCCATTATATTTCTCTATTTTCAATTCTTTATCTCCAAATAAAATATTGATGTAGATTGTTTCTGATAGTTCGTATAATGCTTCTCTATCATCTACTTCTGCCTTTGTTAGTAAATATTCAATTGGATTTCTACATAAATCAGTGATTACATGACATAATATCTTTCTTTTTTACTTGCACAGTAACCATAACTTGAATATTCTCTTAATCTTCTTCCAAACTTATTAACTACTAAAGGAAAAGTATCTACAATTTTATATTCGCAATTTTCATTTCGTTTTATCCTTTGCTGTATCTATTTTATAACAGTAAATAATGCTTTAATTAATCTATTCAATCTTGGTCTTTCTACACAGTTTACAAGATTAGGATAATTGGCTTGTAGATATTAATACCCAGAATTTTGAGTTTTTCCTAAACATTCCATTAATATCTGAATAGCTATAATTTCTGCATCACTCATTTTAGCCAATTCCTTATTCTTTCTATGTTTTACTTCATCTGGAATGTGTTTTTCATATAATCTTGTAATAATTTCTAAGATTATTTTAAAAAGTTCTTCGACATTCTTTGGTTTTGTGATATTATAATTATTAAAATCATTCATTTATGGCACTTTCTACTCTAGCAAATATAAAGTACCATATTTTGAATGATTTTTCTATATTAATAAAATTAACTAGCACAACGCGTTATATTAAGTATTGTTATTAAGAGGCTCTTATTTTATCTAAAGACTAATTTCATTAGCGTTAGGATAGATTGGGACCTTGTTTATTTTTCTTCCTCTTTAGATACACATTTACTAGGTCTAACGGAGACTCATGATTAGTACTTTGAAGAATTTTAGAATCTAGTATCCCGTTATCGATAAATAAATCATAGTTAATGGAAACGTCATAATCAGATATGGTTTTGGCAAATTCTTTCAATGATTCTGCTTGTTTTTCTGTCAATTCATCTGGCAATAAAAAGGTTCCCATTTTTCCATATGCTTGTAAACTCTTTTCATCATACTTGGTCATGTTCAGAAAAACAATAATTCCTAATTGAGTAAGAAAATAGGCGGCAACTTCGGGCTGATGTCTAACACTCAACTGCTTGAAAATTGAATACTCTGGAAATGTTTTCGTTGCGTATTCGGTTAGATTAGCAATATGGAGTGAATCTTCATCATATATACCATAGTTTTCAATTAATCCATCGGATAAACCTTTATTTTCAAATTGGTCTCCATGAATAAAGGTTATTTTATAATGCTCCATTATAGTTTTTCCTCCAACTCTTCTTCTGTCCAAATCGGTATACCTAGACTTTGGGCTTTATCATATTTACTTCCAGCATTTTCTCCCGCTATAACTGCGCTAGTTTTTTTACTAACTGACGAAGAACATTTTCCACCAAGAGATTCAATCGTTGCTTCGATTTCCTGACGGGTATATTTCTTCAAAGTTCCAGTTACCACAAAAGTTTTATTATAAAAATTATCATTGATCTCTACTTTAGGACCAGTATAGGTCATGTTTAATCCTAATTCTTTTAATTCTTCAATAATACGAATATTTTTTTCTTCACTAAAGAAATCGGTAATACTTTTGGCGATGATCTCTCCAATATCTGGAATAGTATTTAATTCTTCTTGGCTAGCTGCCATTAAATGATCTAGTGTTTGATAATGCGTAGCTAAAAGTTTAGAGGTTTTTTCTCCTACATTAGGTATTCCTAAACCAAACAATAATCTCTCTAGTGAATTTTTTTTACTATTTTCGATTGCTTCAAGTAGATTGTCTACTGATTTTTGTCCATATCCCTCTAGTTCTGTTAATTCATCATGATAGCGAGCTAATTTATAAATATCAGGAATCTTTTCTATATATTTTAAATTGTAAAAATCTTCGATAATTCTTTCTCCTAATCCATCTATATTCATGGCTTTTCTAGAGACAAAATGACACAACTCTTCAATATGTCTAGCCGGACATAAAGGATTAATACAGTAATAATCTACTTGTCCTTCTTTTTTATAAATAAATTCTCCACACATTGGACAGGTTTTGATCATTTCAAATTCTTTTTCTTTTCCTGTTCGCCGTTCTTTTTTCACTTCTCCAATTTCTGGAATAACATCTCCCGCTTTATGAATCGATACGATATCGCCGATTTTTAATTCTTTAGCAATAACGTAGTCTTCATTATGAAGAGTAGCACGAGAGATAGTACTTCCCGCAACAATGACTGGCTCTAACACAGCGTTAGGCGTAATTTTTCCGGTTCTTCCTACTGTAAAAATAATGTCCGTTAATTTCGTTAATACTTCTTCAGCTGGAAATTTATAAGCAGTGGCCCACTTTGGATGATGAGCGGTAAACCCTAATTGTTTTTGTTCATCGATGTTATTTACTTTAATTACGACACCATCGATATCGTAAGGAAGATGACTACGTTCCTCACTTTTAGCAGAGATATAACTTAGTATTCCTTCTACGTCAGTTACCAATAGATTATTGGGATTGGTTTTAAATCCTAATTCTTTCATAAATTTTAACGCTTCCCAATGAGTTTTGATTCCATAATCTTCTGGATTAGGTAAATGGTAGATCCAACAATCCAGTTGCCTAGATGCCGCAATTTTAGAATCTAATTGTCTAATAGAGCCAGCTGCAGCATTACGACAGTTTTGTAGAAGTGGTTGTCCTTTTTGTTCTCGTTCCTTATTAATTTTCTTTAGGGTTTCTTTACTCATATAAATTTCCCCGCGCACCTCGATATCGATTGGTTGTTTGATGGTTAAGGGAATTGTCTTAATTGTCTTGGCATTAGCGGTAATATCTTCTCCTACTGTTCCATCTCCTCGTGTTGCGGCAGTGATTAGCTTTCCTTTTTCATAGTGTAAAGACACGCTTAAGCCATCAATTTTTAATTCGCATACGTATTGGGGAGTGATATTTTCTTTTCTTATTCTTTGATCGAAAAGACGAATTTCTTCTTCGTTAAATACATTTCCTAGAGACATCATCGGGATCGCATGGGTTACTTTTTGAAACTCTTCTAATACCGTCCCCCCTACTCGATGAGTAGGAGAATCTTCACGGACATACTCAGGATATTTCTCTTCGAGAATAAATAGTTCTCTTAGTAATTTATCAAATTCTTGATCGGAGATCGTTGGCTGATCTAAAACATGATAATTATAATTTGCTTCATTTAAGATTTCTACTAACTCATCTATTCTTGCTTTCATATTATCTTCTTCCTTTTCTTATTCTTCTTCAGATGTTTCCTCTTTGTTTTCTTCACTTGGCACTAATACACCATTTTCATTAATATCGATGGTTTTGTTCCATTCGCCTAATTCTTCATCGACAATTTTTTCTACTACTGCATTATAGGTGGATTCTGTTTCATAAGGTCCATATACATCCTCATTCTTCGCATCGATAATATAGAAGAGGACAGATACACTATCTTCAGTATTTTCTAAGGCTTTTAACCCGATATAATTATCACTCGTTTGAAATTCAGCGATGTATTTTTCAATGCCTATTGTTTTCCCTTCTAATTCAATTTCTAAATTTCCTTCTACTTCTTTTCCGATAACCATCTCAGTGTCATTGATCTTTTTCAATTCATAGCCTTGTGGGAGATCAGTATATGTCCAGCTGGTCGAAAAGAGACTACATCCGGACAAAAAGAGAATGGCAACAATTAAAGTAAAAGAAAATACTAACTTCTTTCCCATAAGTTTTCTGGATATACTCCTTCTTTAATCATCTTTTGCAAAGCACAAACAACAGGTTCTGTATCTTCTTTGTAGGTTACGCCTATCCATTTAGCTGTAGTAGGTAATACTTCAACAGTAGCGTAGCCACAATTAATAGCTTCACTTAAAACATCTGGGATTAGGAATTCACAAGTACTTAAATCATTAGCATGTTCCTTGAAAAATTCTGTCATTTGGTTTTTAATATATGGAAAAATTGAAGGAGTAAACACAAGCATATTCATGGACACTAATGTATTTTTATCGACAGTAAACTTCGACTTTCCACTTAGTGGTTCCGCTTCTATGGTATCATTTTTCTTTTCGACTTTACTTTCAATTAGTTCGGTTAAATAGTTATTTGTCATTTTACAAATACCTCTTTTTACTGAGCCATTTTCCGTTAAAGTATTTTCTACATTATAACCGACTAAAGCATATTGATTTATGGTTGATGATTTGCTTTTTCTTAAAAAGTCTGCTGCTGTTTTGAAAGCATCATAGCCATAAAAATCATCTGCGTTTATACATACGAAATTTTCATTAATTTTGTCTTCTGCACAAAGAATCGCATGAGCAGTTCCCCATGGTTTTTCTCTTTCTGGAGGAATTTCTATGCCTTCAGGAATTTGTGTTTGTTTTTGAAAAGCATATTCTACGGGGATTATTTGTTCTATTCTTTTTCCTATGGTATCTTTAAAATCCTGTAAGTTTTCTTCTTTGATAATAAATACTACTTTCGTAAATCCTGCTTTTATGGCATCATAAACTGAATAATCAGTTAGAAACTCACCACTTGGACCAAATGGTTCGATTTGTTTTAATCCTCCAAATCTACTTCCCATTCCAGCCGCCATTACTAATAATGTCATTTTTTCTTTTTCCATTTTATCTCCTTTTTCTTAAACATTTATTTGATTGGTTCTTTTTCATTATGTTTTCTCTTAACTTTTCTAGACTATCTTCAAGATGTTCTCCTTTTCCTGATAAAGTAACCGTATCTTTCTTTAATCCTGCATAGGGACCAATACCTTCTCGATTAATGATATCCGTATGAAATTTATTATCTTCTAATTGATAACTGCACCGTAAAAAAGTATTCTGAAAATTTAATAGTGGTCTGATTTCATCAATTAAGTCTTTAGGTAGTTGATGAATATCTACTTCCTCTATTTCTCCGATCCGATAAGGGTGTATTTGTCTTAAGCAACACGCGTTTAATTCACCATTAAACTGTTTAGAAACAAGTAATTGTTTTCCCCTAGTTAATTCTACTTCGATATTTATTAGATTCATTTTTCTTCCTACACTTTCTTAATACTTTTATGATTTTTCATTAATTTCTTTATTCCATAAGGACTTTTAAAGGCAATACTGATTAGTGTATTGGTTACTTCGACTACTCTACCAGCTCCAAAGACATCATGATAAGCAAAGTCTCCTACTTGCCAGTTGACTTCTTCTTGATGATAGTTTTCTTCTTTATTGATTTTGACTTGAACATTCTCTGTATCTTTCGATGGAGCTTTTCCTTCAGTCGCAATTAAATCTTCCTCGATTTCTTTAATAAACCTACTTGGTGGATTTACTTGATCTCTACCAAATAATACCCTTCTTCTAGCATTTAATAGATACAATTTTTCTTTCGCACGAGTAATCGCCACATAGGCTAATCGTCGTTCTTCTTCGATTCCTCCGGCATCCATTAAGGAATTGATGTGTGGAAAGATACCTTCTTCCAATCCAATCACAAAAACATAGTCAAATTCTAGTCCCTTGACCGAATGGACAGTCATGAGACTTACTTTATTCCTTGGATCTTGATAATCATCCCGATCGCTGACTAAACTGATCTGATACAAGAAATCTTCTAATGAAACTAAACCATATTCATCTTCAAAACTTTTGGTTACTGTTTTAAATTCTTCCAAGTTTTCTAGACGATTTTCTGCTTCGAGTGTTTTTTCACTTTCTAGTTCTTTTTTCATTCCTGTTGTTTCTAAAACTAAGTCGATCAACTCGGTCAAAGTACTTTTTTCAGCCTCTTTTTTTAGTTTTTCAATTAAATTCTTAAATTCTAATTCTTTACCAGAATCGATCGCTTCATATAAACTAATCTGTTCTTGATTCTTTTTTTCGGTTAATTTTTCTATCGTTCTTAACCCAATTCCTCTTTTGGGTACATTGATGATTCTCTCTAAAGAAACATCATCTTTACTATTAAAAATTAAACGTAAATACGCAATTAAATCTTTAATTTCTTTACGGTTATAGAAAGTCATTCCTCCTACAATTCGATAAGGAATACTTTGTTTCATCAATTCTTCTTCGACTGTACGGGATTGCGCATTCGTCCGATAGAGAATTACTATCTCTTCCGCATTAGTTCCGTTCGCTAATAGTTCTTTGATATGATTAGCTACATAGGAAGCTTCATCCTTTTCGCTTTCGGCACGATAATAGGTAATTTTATCTCCCGTTCCCTTAGTACTCCACAAGTTTTTTTCC
Organism: uncultured Mycoplasmatota bacterium; assembly: GCA_900543675.1. Classification (GTDB taxonomy): domain Bacteria; phylum Bacillota_I; class Bacilli_A; order RF39; family UBA660; genus Alloscybalousia. Next base: position 26,217 of record UQRY01000006.1, on the reverse strand, counting down.
TTGCGCTCACGGTTATGTTTAATCACTTGATTCGCCGCATCTAAAATATTAGAGGTCGAGCGATAATTTTGTTCCAATTTAATCGTTGTTGCTTCTTTATAATCTTTTTCAAAATTTAAGATATTTCGGTAATTAGCTCCTCGGAAAGAATAAATCGATTGAGATTCATCCCCTACTACGCAGATATTACGGAATTTCGCACTCATCATTTTTGTTAAAATATATTGCGCTTCATTGGTATCTTGATATTCGTCGATTAGGACGTATTGGAATCGTTGTTGATATTTTTCTAGAATATCTTTATTTTCTCGAAATAATTTTATAGGTAAAATTAATAAGTCATCAAAATCAACAGAATTATTTTCTTTTAGAGTCTTTTCATATTCATAATAAACCGTTAATACTACTTTTTCAAACTCAGTTGATGCGTGATGTTCGTACATAACAGGGGTTATCATTTCATTTTTACAACCACTGATTTTACTTTTAATGGCATTAGGATGATACTCTTTTGGATCTAGATTTAAGCGTTTTAGAATTCTCTTAATTACACTTAAAGAATCATCACTATCGAGAATACAAAAATTTTTTTCATATCCTAAATAGGCATAATTTTCCCGTAGAATTTTTAAACCAAACGAGTGAAAAGTAGACACTTGAACGCTACTAGCTACTTCTCCCACTAAATCCATTAGTCTCGTTTTCATCTCTTTAGCGGCTTTATTGGTAAAGGTAATCGCTAAGATATGGTAAGGGTCTACTTCTTTTTCTTCAATTAAATACGCGATTCTGGTCGTTAAAACACGTGTTTTTCCACTTCCAGCTCCCGCTAGGATAAGTAATGGTCCTTCGGTTTTTAAGACTGCTTTTTTCTGATTTTCGTTTAAGTTATCAATATTTATCATGTTCTTATCTCCTTAACGATATTATACTATAAGAAGTAGTTTTTAGAAAGCGAATGGGCCTTTTTTCTGGTGAAATTACGTGTTTATTCTTCTTGACATAAGAAATAAAACATCAGATATTTACTATTTTCTAAACTTTTTAATTTGATTTTTCTCTTACGACTATTTGTCACTATATAAAGATAAGTTGGGGATGAAGAAATAAGCAAGCTATCGATACTGACCTCAAAATAATCGGCAATACTTTTCAAAGTCGCAACACCAGGATTATGCCCTTTAAAAATGTATAGTAATGTCGTATAGTGTAAATTACAAGCTTTCGCTAATTGAGGATAACCCGCTATTTTTCTTTCTCTCATTAATTGATCAATATATTCTCGATTTACCATACTAGATACTTCCCTTCTTCTCAAATTCTAATCATCAGAAGGAAAAGTGTAAATATTTTTTGAAAAAATTACAAAATTTTCTATTCTTCTTGGCGAAACCCTTTTTGATACAGTTTTTGTTTAATGCGCCATTCTAATTCTTTACCTTGATATTTTTTGCCTAGTTTTTGATATAATTTTTGATACTCTGCTTGATATAAGTCCGCATCATCAACCGTTATTTTTGCAATTTCACTTTGATAAAGAAAAGCATGATATCCTAATCTCTCTAGATCGCTTTTCATTTTCTGTTTTAGTGCTGTACTACTTTTTCGTTTATTCATTCGTAACTGTTTTTGGATATAACTTTGTATTTTTTCTCGTTCTATTTCTTCGTTAAAAACAGATAATTCCTGTTCAATTACCTGGTTATCAATTTCATTTTTTCTTAGGTCAGACGCTATTTTATTGGGACCATCCATAGTAAGTACCATTCGGTCATGAACAAAGGCTTCTGCATAAATATTTTCATTTAAATACCCCTGGCGATTTAAAATTTCTAAGACTTGATCTATTTTTTTTGAATCAGCTTGTTTTTGTCTTAGATAAGTAGCAATTTCCTTTTTACTTCGCATTTTTGTTTTAATATAACTTAAGGCAACTGTATATAATCGATAAATTTCATTTTCTTGTTGGATTTTTTCTAGTTGGTTAGCATCGATTTCTTTGCTTCTTAATAACTCGTATTTTAGAATTAAATCTTCATGGGCTAAAATCTCTTCTCCATTTTCTAGGACAAACTCTACCATTCCTTCTTTTAGCTTCTTAAAACGAACGATTTTCATGTTATCACCTTTTCACCATACTAATATTATACCATGCAAAAAGGTTAATCTCTTAACCCTTCTTGACAATAATTAAATTTTCCGCTATCTCTTCTAGTGCCCTTCCCAAATTCTTTTTTGAGTTGTACTTATATTCTGGCATTTGGTAATGACCTGTTGCAGCCATTTGCTTACTTCTCTTACTGATAATATGAACTAACAAATATTTGGAACCGATTGTATTTAGTATTTTATCAATAGATGGATAGATCACTGTATCACCTTCCCTATACAGTTATCATAAAATTATTCTCGTGATAATACAAGTGATTTACATAAATTATACAAAAATTGACACCAAGAAACGGAGTTTTACAACCAATTAAAACATAGTAAAAACTAAGTCCTTTCTTTTTTTGGATTCTTACTAGCTTTATTTCTTCGCAAAAGAAAAAAGTCTTTCGACTTTTATCTGAAATTACAACAAGAGCCACATTGTACTTCACTACATACGTTTTCTTCACAGCATGAGTATGATGGCTGATAAGTATGTTTGAAAACATGATGATTTATTACTCTAGTACGCATTGGACAAACGTGTGGAACTTGATGGACAAATGTACGGTTAACTACTCTTTCTTGCATTGGTTCAATGATTGGTCTGGCCATACCACCCATCATGGTATTATTTGCCATATTCATAGCAGGTGCCATTTGATTGCTATTGATATCGATATCTAAATCGACAGCCATATTTTCCGCATTGAATTCGTTATTTACCGTATTTTGTCTATCATAACAACAATTTCTAAACATTATTTTTTCCTCCTATCTAGTTTATCATATTCAGATAGTGGAAACGTTACTAATTTCTTCGCCCATATTCTTCTTATTTTTTAAAATGGTAGTTTCATATTACCATTCGTCATTTGCTTCATCATTTTTTTCATCTGTTCAAATTGAGTTAATAATTTATTTACTTCCTGTACAGATAAACCACATCCTTTAGCAATTCGACTCTTACGACTAGCTTTAATGATTTCTGGTTTTCTTCTTTCTAAAGGTGTCATCGATAGGATAATTGCTTCAACGTGTGCCATTTGTTTAGGATCAATATTGATATTATTTAAGCCCATTTTTTTCGCTCCAGGTAATAGTTTAATTAAATTTTCTAGTGGACCTAATTTTTTAATCTGTTTCATTTGTTTTAAGAAGTCTTCTAAATCAAATTTTCCTGATTGCATTTTCTTAGCGGCTGACATGGCTTCTTCTTCATCGATTTCTTCCGTTGCTTTTTCTACTAAGGAAATAATATCTCCCATACCTAGAATACGTCCAGCCATACGTTCAGGATCAAATTTATCTAAACCATCCATTTTTTCGCTGATGCCGATAAACTTAATTGGTACATTAGTCAAATGTCTAACAGATAAGGCAACACCACCTCTAGTATCTCCATCTAATTTGGTTAATACTACGCCGGTTAATGGTAAATTCTCGTTAAAGCCTTCGATGACATTGATGGCATCTTGTCCCATCATGGAATCAATTACTAATAGAATTTCTTGAGGATGAATGCTTTCATTTAACTGTTTTAATTCGTCCATTAATTCTTCATCGATATGAAGTCGTCCCGCTGTATCGATTAGAACATAATCAAAATGGTTTTCTTTAGCGTAATTAAGAGCATTCTCAGCAATTTCAACCGGATCTTTCTTTCCTTCTTCATACACTTCGATATTTAACTCTTTACCAATCTGTTTTAATTGGTCAATCGCAGCAGGTCGGTAAACATCTCCCGCTACTAATAAAGGTTTTTTGGCGTGTTTTTTTCGTAAGAAACTAGCTAACTTACCGAGCGTAGTTGTTTTACCACTACCTTGCAAACCAACTAACATTAAAATTGCCGGGTTCCCTTTGACATTTAATTCTTCAACATTGCCACCTAATAATTCAGTAAGTTCATCTTTTACAATTTTAACAAACAAATCGCCTGGTTTGATACTTTTTTTTACTTCTTCCCCTAACGCTTTTTCTTTTACATTGTTGGTGAATTCTTTTACCACTTTATAATTAACATCCGCTTCTAGTAAAGCAAGACGGATTTCTCTCATCATATCACTGATATTATCTTCGGTAATTTTTCCATATCCTTTTATTTTATGGAGAGCATTTTGTAATCTATCTCCTAAAGTCTCAAACATTTTATCTCCTCCTTAAGCATTTATATTATAACGTAAATTTTTCTAAATGACTAGATATTCCCGTAAGATAAAGAAAAAGCGCTACACCGAGGTAACACTTTTATCTATTTGTCCAACGAGTAACTACATCACAACTACTACTTTGTGGCATTGGGTTTGGCATATCTAATTGAATAATTAGTGGGATCTTAAATCCTGAACCAAATCCTAAGCAGTTTCCTACTTGTAATGACTTTTGTTTTTCGATAGTATCTTCGGTAATGTTTGGAATCATCTTCGTAATGTATTCGATATCACGTGGGTGACTCATTTTAAAGATCAAGAAGTTAGAACATTGTGAAATTACCGTTTCACTAATATCAACTGGTCTTTGAGAAATTAAAGAAATGATAATTCCGTATTTTCTTCCTTCTTTCGCAATTCGATCAAAAATATTGTAGCCGAACAAGAATTCATCTTGATCTTTTTTTACATAACGGTGTGCTTCTTCTAAAAGAATATTAAACGGCATACTTCCTCGTTCTATCTTTTTAGAGAAATCCATTAGTAAGCGGGCAAAGATTTTAACAATCGATTTAGCAAACGCATCATCGACATCTTCTAGGTTGATGTTAATAATTTGAAATTTTTTATTATCTTGAACGATTAAACTACCTAAATATTGATCGATTCTAACAAAGTCTTTATAATCGAAGAACTTGGCATTACTACCGATGACTAGATCGTGAAGTTTAACTTTTAACGTAATCGCATCGGCATAAACATTTTCATTTCTTAGCCATCCTTCACTAATTAGCGTAAAGTTTAGGGCTTTCTCTAGATCAGACAAAGTAAAATAATGTAATTTGTCTGGTTCAAACTTATTTAGTTCTGGATCGATAAACTTATTAACGTATTCTGTTAATAGTACACGTTCTGAAAATTGGTCAGTAGAATCGATTAAGAAACATTCATGTAATTTTCTAGTATACCCAATTCCTTGAACTACTGCGTTTAAGTTGAATTCGTTTGTGGAACAAGTATTAAAGATAGAGAAAATCTCGTCTCTTTTACTAGCAGATCCCTGATTAGAATATATAATCGTCATAATCGCACTCGCAATTAAATGATTTTTATAACGAATGGCTATGGCATCTGATTGAGAAAAAATACGGACTAATTTCATCATTTTCTCGATAATGGAAATTTGAGTATGTGTCGTTGCGGACAAAAGTAAAGCCATATCTTCTATATTTAATAGCCATAAAGGAATACGAAGAATTTCGCCATGATGAACACTATTCGCATTGGTTGTTAAGAATCGATAATGGTAATTGGGATTGATTTGATTTAAGTTTTGAAAAGCCGTATAGTATTCGCCTGATGAATCAAAAATTAAGAAGTTAGAGCGATATGGAACAAAATTCGGATTGGTAAATATATTTTGTATTATTCTAGCGACACCACAACTTTTACCACTACCAGTATTACCAAAAATACACATATGATTACTGAATAACTCATTCATATCGGCATAGATTTTTTTACCAGCATAGAATGGACTAATGCCTAATTCTAAGGCCCCTACTTTCTCTTCTCCTACAATTAAGGTAAACTCATTAACATCTAGTGCCCGAATATTGGCATTTAAACTAGGTTTTCTAAGAACACCTCCAATGAACTTACCATTTTTTATTTCTCCTAATAGTCTTACTTTTACAGCGCCATCTTGTAAATCTTTTACTTCAGCCAGTATCGATTTTTCTGGATCCTCTAATACTAATGGCATGTTCATGATATCGGTTTCTACTTTAACTTCATCCACTAATTTAATATGTGCATCTTGTTCTCCAATAAAAATAATTTTATCAAACATAAGGTACCCCTTTTCTTTCTCTATATTATATTAATTCTTCTATTTGATTTCTTTTTTCGTCATCTAAATCTTGGATTAGTGTTTTTATTTTCAATGATTTTTCATATAATTTTAATTTTTCTTCATAAAATAGTAATTTTTCTTCTACAATTTTTATTTGTCCATGAACGGCATTTCTACTTACTCCGTTGTTTTCAGCAATTTCACTTAGGGATAAATCGTCAAAGTAGTATGCTTCAAAATACTCTTGTTGTTTATCGGTAAATAAGCCCCCATAATAATCATATAGATTGTTTAAATATATTTTCTTATCCATATTTACTCCTACATCATATCTTTAAATAAGCCATAAATATATTGTTCGATATCAAATGGTTGAAGATCTTCTTTGGTTTCTCCTAAACCAATATATTTGACTGGTATATTTACCTCTTCTTTGATCGCTAAGACAATTCCTCCTTTTGCGGTACCATCCAATTTAGTTAACACAATGCCAGTAATATTGGTAATTTCTTGAAAACTTTTGGCTTGACTGATTCCGTTTTGTCCTGTCGTAGCATCAATAATTAATAGTGTCTCATGTGGAGCACCAGGTATAGCATTTTGAATAACCCGATTAATTTTTTCTAATTCTCTCATCAAATTGATTTTATTTTGAAGTCGTCCCGCTGTATCGATCATAACCACATCGTAATTTTCTTGTTTCGCTTTTTCTAAACCGTCGTAAACTACAGATGCGGGGTCAGCACCTTCAGCTTTACCAATAAAAGATACCCCAACTTTTTCACTCCACTCTTCTAACTGTTTGGTCGCTCCTGCACGGAAAGTATCTCCAGCTACTAGTAATACTTTTTTCCCTTCTTCTTTTAATTTCCAAGCTAGTTTTCCAATCGTCGTTGTCTTTCCTACTCCATTTACACCAATAAATAATAATACTGTAGGTCCATCTGGGTTATAATTAATTTTATTGGTTAAGATATTGTCATCTACATAAATGATAAATAATTCATCGACAATAATTTCTTTTAATGCTTCTGGATCTTCAATTTTTTCTTTTTGCACTCTACTTCTTAAGCGATCCATGAATTCCATAACCGTATTTACTCCAATATCGGCCATAATAAGAATCTCTTCTAATTCTTCAAAATACTCTTCATTGATTCTATGATACTTGGAAGTTAAATTGATTAGATTAGAAACAAATCCTTTTCGACTTTTCGTTAATCCTTTTTCGTATACTTTATTTGCCTTTTTGGTTGGCACTTCACTAGTTGTCGTGTCTTCTTTTATTTCTGGCTCTTTTTTTATTTGTTTTTCTGAAGATATTTCTTTTTTTGTTTCTTTTTCCGAAGATACTTCTTTTTTATGTTCTACTTCTTTAACTGAAGGCTGTTCTTTTGTTTCTACTCTCTGTTCCTCAACTTCTTCCTCTTCAATTACTTTTTCTACTTTTTCGATCTCTTTTTCTTGGGGTTTACTTTCCCCTTTAAACATACTTTTAATTTTACTAAATAGTCCCATATTTCCTCCTGTTGATGCTGATTTTTATTTACTTCATTATAACAAACTTTATTTTATTTTACTATAGTTAGAAAGAAAATTATCTTTTCTAAAACCTTCTAGTTCTTTTCTTCTTCTGGTATTTCTACTTCTACATAAATAGGATAATGATCACTATAGTGTTCTAGTTCTCGATCCTTAATTGCTTCAATTTTTCTTATTTTCCAAGAGTTAGGAATAAAAATATGATCGATTGCTGCCTCTTTCTTAGACTTAGCAAATGTCTTTTGATCATATTCTACTCTTTTTAACCCTAATTGATTTAACATAGCGATGAAACGAGTAAAAATAGGATCATCTTTATCTGTGTTGAAATCTCCCGTTAAAATGATAGGGTTAGTTTGTTTTTTCAGAATCTTTTCTACCTTTTTTAATTGAATATTTTTAATACTCTCAATATGACAATCTAAGTGAGTATTTACGACTACAATTTCTTGGGGAACTTTAAGATTAGAAAGTGTGATAATTCTAGGAGTTAATGAACGATATTTGAATATCCCATTATAGATTTCTTTCATACTTCGTGGTATCCAAGGTAAGGAATAGGTCTTCGTATTTATCACTGAAAAAGGAGTAATGATGGCGTTAGCTTCGTTATATTTTTTCAAGGTTTTTATCTTCTTTACTAATCTTCCTTTTCCATAACGGTAATCTCCTAAAATATGATGTTTTGGGAAATATTCTCTTATGATTTTCATGGTACTTTCGATTAGTTCTTGGGTACATAAGATATCTATACCGTAACTTACTAGTAATTTATGATAGTTAGCTCTGATCATTTCTGTGGTTAAATCCGGTATTAAGTTATCATTTCTAACATTAAAAGTACAAATTTTTAGTATATGCCCCATGTTACATCTTCTCCTCTTACTTATTTATATGATTATCCTATTTTTTTGCTTCTTTCGTAGCTAGTTTCCAATTCATAAAATGAGTCTTGTCCTAGTTTTTCTATTTATATTATACCACATAAGTAAGCGGTTTTAGGCTTCAATGTTTGTGGTTTATTTTCTTTTTTCCTTTTGGTTATTTCAATAGCACTTGTTTATTTTTTTCATATAATACATTAGTAAAGGAGGAAATATGAGAAAATTTTTATATGTTTTACTCATTTTTATTATAGTTCTTGCGCTTGCTAGTTTGTTCTTTTTAGACTTAAATAAGAATGAGGAAAAAGATTCTTCTTTGGAAAAAATCACGGTGGCGGAAGTTGCGCATACGATTTTCTATGCTCCACAATATGCAGCGATCAGTCAAGGTTTTTTTGAAGAAGAAGGATTAGAGATTGAGTTATTGTTGACACCTGGAGCCGATAAGGTAACAGCTGCCGTCTTATCAGGAGATGTTCAAATTGGTTTTTCTGGTAGTGAAGCATGTATTTAGGTTGTGGTCGGTTAAGGGAAAATTTATGGTTTATCTATTAGAAATTGGACAAAGTTCCCGTCTGAATTTAGTTCCCATTTTTCCTTATGTTTCATGGAGAATTGGTCATAATCTATCAGAATATTTAGTCCTGTTTTTAACACTATTTCTAGTCTTACTAAGTGGCGATCATTATTTATTTTAGAAACATAAACACGGTCTACCAATAAATCTATATAATTAGATAAATGATATTTAATCTCTAGTTCTCTATCTAGTTGATGAATTAACTGCTTATTTTTTTCTTCTACAGTTGGCTTTACTTCTAAAGTCTGTCGTTCTATTTTGAGATTATGAAGTTTCTGATTCAAGACTTCATTTTTTTGTTTAAATTCCTCATTAGTGATATAGTTACTACTGACTAGTTCAAATAATTTCTCTTTTTGTGTTTCTAAATTTATCTGTTTCTTCGTTATACTAGATTGTTTTTGAGTAAGTTCTTCATCCATATTGTATTTTTTTATTCTACTAATCAGTCGCCCTTTGATCATTTCTTTGTTTGGGAAAAATTTACTGATTATATACTGAAACAATATATCGAGATTAGCTTCTTTTAATAGTGGACTAATACAGTACTGGAGTCCTCTTTTATATAATCTGCACGACCAATAGCGATAATCGTTCTGGCGATTCTTTTTTCTTCCTGATCTAGTATAGGCTATTTTATGTTCTTGACAGATTAGTTTTCCACTGTAAGCATAGTTACCTTTCGTATTTATCCTCTCTTTACTATGATAATGGTTTTGTTTTTTAGCTAGCTCATTATTTACTCTATCCCATAGTTCTTCAGAGACAATAGGAGGAATTTTTTTATTGTCTTTATAAATTACCCATTTATCTTTAGTAATCCGTTTAGTTATTCCTGATTTATAATCTAAGACGGTTGTTTTATTACCACAATAATAGCCTTTATATTTAGGATTCATCAAGATTCTTCTAATTGTCGTTGTATCAAAGGGTTTTCCTTTACGATTAAGGTATCCTAATTTTTCTAATTGAAGCGATGTTTTCTTTAAGCTTGAATAACTATCGTATAAAGTGAACATTTTTTTCACGATACTAGCTTCTTTTTCAACTATTTTTAATCTGCCTTTATCTTTTATATACCCATAGATATTATTACTTCCTAATACTACCCCTCTTTTTATGGATTGTTTTAATCCAAACTTCACATTTTCTGATAGTTTTCTCAAATCATCTTGAGCGATACTAGCCATTAAAGTTAAACGAAATTCTGAGTCTGGTAAAAAAGTATTAATATTATCATTTAGAAAGTAAACACCGACACTATATTTTAATAATTCTTCTGTATAGTGAATACTATCTAAAGTGTTTCTCGCAAACCGAGGTACACTTTTCGTTAGAATTAAATCAAATTGATCGTTTTGCGCATCTTCTATCATTTTTAAAAACGCTTCTCTTTTATTTACACTTTTTCCACTAATTCCTTCGTCAACATAACCATCTACGAATAGCCAATTGGGATTAGATCGAATTAAATGACAAAAATAGTCTACTTGGTTGACTACTGATGTTGCTTGTTCATCACTATCACTTGAAACTCTGGCATAAAAAGTAACACGTAATTTTAAATCATAGATCGATTTTCCGGTTGAGATTTGTCTTCTTATTTCTTCTACTAATGAATATTTTTTCTCTTTATTCATCATTAAGATTCTCTTTTCTATCGAGAAATAATCTTACTTTTGGTGGTGATGTAAATGATAAAGATTCTGGTTTTAATGTCTTTTTTAAATTTTGAGTTATTTCTAATATTTCATGATCAATTTCTTCTTTCATCTTTTCGTAAGTGGAAAAGGAAAGAAGATTATGTTCATAAAGTTGTTTGGATAAGTGTTTTTCAAGGAGTAGATTTAAATGGTTATCTGATAAAATCAAATCTTTAAGATCCATCATGTTTTCCATTTTTTCACCTCATAAAATTTTATGAGATTATAACCCTTTTATGTTTTTCGGTAGAATTTCAGTGAAAAAGGTCAAAAGAAAAATAGGCCAATATCGGGTTGATTCTAATTGATATTTAACCTATTTTTCTTACAATTATCATATATCCGATCGTTATTTTTAGATTTATTTTTTCTAGTTTTTGATGTCTCGTTTAATATAAACGATATTGGTGAGGATATATAGGATAATACTAATCACTAACGAGCTAATGATACCTGTTCCTAGGTTGTATGAAACATTTTTTAATGAATCAACATAGATTTCAGCATTACTTAGGATATAACCACAATCTAAATACCAGAACGGTGTATATACTATATTGGGGAAACTATTGGTTATCATCATAATCCAAAGGAAGAAAGATACTACAGATAAAGAAGAGATTATTCCGACTGTTAAAGAAGTGTTCAATGTTACTGCGGATAGGAAGAATAAAATACTTAAGAAACAGATGATTGGGATACTAGCTAGGAAGATATCTTTTAAAATATAGAGATAGTAATTTACTTCTTTGACTTGACCACCTACATAGACTAATTTGGGATCTAATAAATCATTAAAACCATATTGAATACCAGCAAGTAAACTAATGATTACAAGACCTAATAGCCATATGAGATAAGTATCTAATAGTAAATAGATAAATTTACTGAGTAATATTTTCCATCTTTGAACCGGTGTTGTGATGATGTTTTTTATCGTTCCTTTACTATGTTCACGGCTGATAATTCCGCTATTCGTAATCGCTACAATAATCATGACTACAACAGATAAGTGAAATACTTGATTTACTTTTATTTTGGTATTCATATATCTAACGCCTTCTGTTACGTCATCTAATAGATTGTAAGAAATATCATGTTCAATTTCATGTTCTGTACTGTATAATAAGATTTCTCTATTTTTTATCGCATCATTTTTTAATTTTGTATTATAGGTCACATATTCTTGATAAGAAGCATAATCACTAGATGATGTTTGATTGTACTCTTCTTCATCCATAATTTCTATTTTAGCGTTTTCTTCTAGGCGTTGATATTGTAAGTAATTTAATCCTAAAAAGTCTGTATTCGTTTCTACCTTCTTGTCTAATAAAATTTGAACAAATTCGTCTTTTTCTATTTTTCCATGATCTACTTGATACTGTAAATATAAATAGTATTTATCTTCTTCTAGTAATTGTTGATAATCTGTTATTGTTTGTAGATTATTTTTATATAGTTCTTCTAGTTTGGTCAAATTTCTTCCATTATCGATATCGGCTGATAAAATATTTTGACATATTTTTATTCCATATACACTAGAATTTTTATCTTTGTAATCACAAAATTCTGAAACTTCTTCATATCTTTGTTCATTTACTATTTTTTCGATTAAGAAATTTTCTGATAAAGTCGGTAATACTTGTTCATCGATGAAGGCAAACTTCCAATCATTCCGATGATTTATTTTTTTGTTTAGCAGTATATTCATATAGTCAATATAGTTCCTACTAAAAAACATTTCATATTCATCGTCTAACGTTTTTTCTTCTTTTTTTTCTAAATTATTAAGGGCATTTTCGAAAGACTCGATACTTACTTTCAAACCTGTATCATCATAAGTTGTTTTTTCTTCCAAAAGATTATCCGTATAACGAATGAGGAAAAGAGAAGCAATGATTAATACTATGGTGATGATTAGCCATCTTTTTACATTGTAATTTTTAATAAATTCACTTTTGACTAAATTAATTATTTTCATGTTCTTCACCATTTTCAAAGCTTTCGGTTTCAGAAAAGTATTCTTCTTCTAAACTGATGTTTTTATATTTTACTTCTTCGATTCCGAACTCTTTTACTAACCTTCCTTGATCAATAATCACTACTCGATCACAGATATTTTCTACTTCTGATAAAATATGACTACTAATTAAGATACTCATATTTTGTTCTTGACTGATCGTCTTTAACATTTGTCTTAATTCTCTTATTCCTTTTGGATCTAACCCATTTGTCGGTTCATCTAAAATTAATAATTTAGGTTTTTTTATCAAAGCATTGGCTATCGCTAAACGTTGTTTCATTCCTAATGAATATTTCTTTACTTTATCATTGATTCTGGTTTTCAATCCTACAAACTCGATCATTTCCTCAACATATTTTTGATCGTGAATATTATTTAGTAGTTCTGTTATCTTTAAATTTTTTCGTCCAGTAAGTTGATCATACATGTCTGGTTTTTCGATAATTGCCCCTACTTTAGATAGCGCTTGTTCTAATTGTTTTTTTGTATCATAACCACAGATTTCTACACTACCTTTATCGTAGTAGTAAAGGCGAAGAATTGTTTTTATCAATGTAGTTTTCCCAGCACCATTTGGACCAATTAAGCCGATAATATCTCCTTCATAAATGGTTAGATTAATATTATCTAGAATTTTTCTTTTCCCAAAAGATTTAGATAAATTGGTTACTTCTAATACTTTACTATGGTGATTAACATCAATTTCTTTTTTCTTAAACTTTCTTTCTCCATTTAAAAGTTCCTGTACTGTTACATGAAATATTTTAGATAATTCTGTTAAATAAGAAATATCTGGAGCATTGATTCCACGTTCCCATTTAGATACTGAAGTATCTAATATTCCTAATTTGTCGGCTAATTCCTTTTGGGTGAGTTTATATTCTTTTCTAAGTTCACTAATAAATAATCCCATTTTTTCTTGGTTCATGATAAACACCTCAAGTTCATCTTAACAATTTATAGTCAAAAAGTATATAGCTTATTCCGCTAGTAATTTTTTTCTTTATTTTTTCATTTAAAAAGTACTGTAATTAGTACAGGAATATAGGAAATAAATTAGACGGTATTAAGAGAAATCATTTATTGTCTTCTGAATATTTTAATTGAATATAGTTCTATTCTTATTTTACTATTATCCTTTAGGAGACAGCTAGCTATGTTTATAATGCCGGCGAAAAAGATTACTTAAAAACATTTGCTCAATTAACCCAAAAAGATGGGTCTTTCTTAGTTTCAAGAGAAAAATATGAAGACTTTACTCTTGATGACTTACGAGGAAAAAGTGTTATTGGGGGAAGAAAAGGCGGAATGCCAGAAATGACTTTTGAATGGGCACTTCGACAGAATGGAATCGATCCTGTTAATGATTTAGAGATCGATACAAGTGTAGATTTTGCGGCAATGTCTGGTGCTTTCATGGGTGGTCAAGGAGATTTTGTTTCCTTATTTGAACCTAATGCTACGCAAATTGAAAATCAAGGGTTTGGTTATATTGTAGCATCCATCGGTGAACTTGGTGGCGTGGTTCCATACACTTCATATAGTGCTAGAACTAGTTACATCGAAGAAAATCCAGAGATCATTGAGAAATTTACAAGAGCTATCCAAAAAGGATTAGATTATGTACACAATCACAGTGATGAGGAAGTTGCTAACGCAATCATTGAATTCTTTCCAGATACTTCTATGAATGATTTAGTAGAAGTTATTGCTAGGTACCGCAGTATCGATGCATGGCCTACTACAACTGATTTCAAAGAAGATTCATTCTATCATTTACAAGATATTATGAAGGCAGCGGGAGAGCTAGATAATACGGTAAAATATGAAGATTTAATTTATACTAAGGATTAGTATGAAAAAAATTCTTACGATTGATGAAGTAAAAAAAATCTACCATGATACAAGCGGAGAGATTGTCGCAATCGATAATATCTCTCTTGATATTTACGATAAAGAACTTGTCGCAATCGTTGGACCTTCTGGATGTGGAAAAACTAGTTTACTTTCTATCCTATCTAATCTGGAAGAAAAATCAGCAGGAAAAATTACCTTTCATAAAGAGAATATCCGTATGGGATACATGTTACAAAAAGATGCTTTATTTCCTTGGCGTACTATTTTAGATAATTGTTTAATTGGCCTAGAAATTAGCCATACGTTAAATGAACAAACTAAACAGCGTGTTATTGATTTATTAAACACTTATGGTTTGGGAGAGTTTATTTATAAATATCCTAATTCTTTATCTGGAGGGATGAGACAGCGGGTAGCTTTAATTAGAACGTTAGCCGTGGATCCAGATATCCTTTTATTAGATGAACCCTTTTCTGCACTGGATTCGATGACTCGTTTGTCTTTATCAGATGATGTTTACCAAATTATTAAAAATGAAGGAAAGACAGCTATTTTAGTTACTCACGATTTAGCAGAAGCCATTTCAATGTCTGATCGAGTGGTTGTATTAAGTAAGCGTCCGGCTACTGTTAAGAAAATTTATGATATTCATTTGACGAACAAATCTACTCCGATTCAAAATCGAAAGTGCAAAGAATTTAACTTTTATTATGATCAGATTTGGGGGGATTTAGATGTCCACTTATAGTGAAGAACATAAACAATTTTTACGAAAAAGAAAACGGAATAAAATCATCGTACTTTTCTTTCAAATTGCCATCATTGTCTTCTTTTTAGCTGTTTGGGAAATTAGTGCACGAATGGGTTGGATTAATACTTTTCTATCTAGCTCACCATCTAAGGTAATAGATACTTTTTGTTCTTTATGGCAACAGAACAATTTACTTAATCATATTTGGATTACGGTGTATGAAACGCTAATTAGTTTTTGGATTGCCTTAATTATCGGATTTGTCGTTGCATCTATTCTTTGGTGGAATAAAACGATTGCCAAAATTGTCGATCCCTATTTAACTGTAATGAATTCTTTGCCTAAAGTAGCTTTAGGACCTCTCATCATCATTTGGGTTGGTGCGAATACCAATTCCATTATCTTTATGGCACTACTCATTTCTACTTTTATTACCATTATTAATATCTATAATGGATTCATCTCTACTAATCCCTATTATGTTCGCCTATTACAGACTTTAAATGCGAAAAAGTATCAGATATTCTATAAATTAATTGTTCCTAGTAATAAAAATACTATCGTAAATTGTCTTAAAATTAATATCAGTATGTCTTTAATTGGTGTAATTATGGGAGAGTTATTGGTTTCTAAAGAAGGATTAGGTTATCTAATCATGTATGGTTCGCAAGTATTTAATATTAATCTGGTTATCACTTCAGTAGTCATTTTAGGTATTGTCTCATGTATCATGTATTATATTATTTCCTGTATAGAAAAAAAGATGATTAAAAACTCATCTTAATCATCTTCTCTTATCAATACTAGATAGATATTTATTTATCTGTCTTTTTTTTGATTATCTTATGCGTTTCGTTTAACTTTTTCAACCAGGTCAATTAGATTATCCGCTGTTGTCGCTCCAGGAATACTCTGATGAATTTCTGAATCTTTAACGATAAATGTATTAGGGAAAGAAACAATATTAAATTCTAAGAAGAATTCACCTGTTTTGTCGATTAACACAGGAAAAGTAATATCTTTACTCGCAATAAATTTTTCGATTTGTTTTTGACTCTTTCCTTCTACTTGTGGAGAAACTACCGTTAATAAAGCTACATCTTTTTCATTTTCTTGATAATGTTCATATACTTCTTGTAACTCGTTTAATTCTTTTTTACATGCACTACAATCTGTTGACCAAAAATGTAGTAATACGGTTTTGTCTTTGTAGTCTTCCCAATTATGATCTTGGTTATTTTGATCAGTTAAAGAAAACTTTTCAATACGAGAAACGGTTTCTTGATCATTTGGCCGTGAAGGTGTTCTACCTGGACATGTGGCTAACCCAGTTTCTTTATCTATCTTACAATTCTCTTTAGTCGCAGACATTTGTACTTGCCATGTATTCACGTTCGTAATTACTGTGTATGTTCCTGCTACAATAAGAAGAACACCACCTAATTGAACTGCTTTTGTCAAAATATTTTGTTTTTGTTTTAAAAAGTTTAAAGCTTCTCTAGTAAATAATCCCAAAATTAAGAAAGGAATGATAAATCCAATTGCGTAGATAAACACTAGTAAATTACCTAGTAACATACTATCTGCACTTCCAGCCATAATTAATACTGAAGATAAGGCTGGTCCTACGCAAGGAGTCCAAGCAAAGCTGAATAAAAATCCCATGATAAATGCCATAATAGGGCTCATCTTTTTAGGGTTAATTTTTACATTTAATTTCTTTTCTTTTTGAAGAAATGGTAATTTAATGATCTTTAACTGGAATAAACCTAATAAAAGAATAATTATTCCACCAATAATCGCAATCATTGCTCGATTCTCTTTGAAAAAGCTTCCTATTGCGGTAAAAGATAGTCCCAGTAAGAAAAATGACATAGAAATACCTAGTACAAAAAATAAGGTATATGAAAATACTTTTTTTCTTCGATAGATAATATTTCCATCTTTATCTTTTTCTTTCGCATTTCCTGCTAGATACCCCATATAGATAGGTAATAACGGAATTACGCAGGGAGAAAAGAAAGAGACTATTCCTTCTAGTAACACAGTTACAGATTGGATAATAAAACTCATGTACAACCTCCTTTTATTATCTTAAATGCCTAGTATATTCTAGCAAATTTTAGCTAACTCTACAACACTATTTTATTAATTATTGACTCTTTTCTTCATCTTTTGATTTCCTTTTTCATCTTTATTTTATTGAGATCGATTTATCATGATAATAATTTGTATTTCATAGAAAGAGATTAGGATTTTTACCTAATCTCTTTTATGCATTATATTTATCGAATTATTCCATTTCTTTTTTACAATCTAAAGTGCTTTTTAATGTATAATCTTCTTTTCCATAAGGACTTGTTGGATAGATTCTAACAATGGTATTATCATAATTACATTCGTATTTACCAATATTTTTTTCGATTTCACTTTCTTTAGCGTATTTGTTATCGATTAGAAGCTGAACACTGACTGGTATTCCTTCAGTTGTAAAATTAGATAGGAAAGTAGCTACATCTCCATCTATCATTTTATTCTCTTCTAGTTTTACTAATTGTTCATAGTAATAATCTTCATAGAATCCCCTTACTGTTTTTTCTAGATAATTTTCTGTTTTCTCTTCAGGGGTATTTCCTTTTTCTGAATTAAATGAGAATATAGCAATAATAATTACAATAATGATTAAAATCCCGATTATTCCATAGATGGATAGTCTTTTTTGTTCTTCGGTTAGATGTCTAAAATCCCATTTTTTTGATTTAGCATCTTTCTTTTTGTGGGAAACTTTTTTTCCTAATACTTCCTCTTTACTTTTTTCCTGTTCGTGATTTTTAGTAGTGCTAGTTTTTTCTTTAGCCATTTTACCCACTCCTTACTATCTAGTAAGATTATAATATTTTTAGGATAAAATTACAACTCTAAAATACTTCTTTTTGATTATAGATAATTAATTCATGTTGACATCTAGTACATGCAACATAATAAAGATAGCGCTCTGATTGTCTATAGTAATTACTTGGTTCTGTATAAATAATTACTGAATCAAATTCTAATCCTTTAGCCGTATAAGAAGGAATAATTACCATATCCCGATTAAATTTTTCACTGTTCGTATTTAATAAACTGATATTTTCTAGATCTTCTTTTAGTAATTCGTATATCATTGAAGCTTCAACATCATTTTTGGTAATAATAGCGACGGATTTATTATTTTTCTTTAATGCCATAATATCTGTTAATAATTGTTCTTTGAGATTTTCTTCGGTTCTAAATACTACTGGATGATTATTCTTCTTTCTAATTGCTTGAATATGATTTAATCCTAAGATTTTATTGGTATATTCGATGATTTCTTGGCTTGAACGATAAGTTTTACATAATTCTAGATAACGGCAATCCTCGGTAAAGATTTCTTTTAGTTCATTTAATGATTGATATTTATAATAAGGATTTATTGTTTGATTCACATCTCCTAAAATAGTAAAATTACTACGTGGAAAAATATTTTTAATGATATGATATTGAAGTTTATTGTAATCTTGGGCTTCATCGATTACAACTTCTTTTATTAATCCTCGATATTCAAATCCTTCTAGTAGACCTTTTAAATAAATAAAAACACAGGCATCTTCATATTTAATTTCTCTTTTACTTACGGTTTCTTTTATTTCTTTATCTGTAAGACTAGTAGGATAATGATTTCTAAAGTGTTCACTATGATAAAAGTTGATATAAATTTGTTTAAAATCTTTCTTTATATTAAAAGCTTTATACAATAAAGAGATAATCTGTTTAGCTTTACCCTTTTTTCCTTCATAGTGATAATCACATAATTTATAAGCAATCGCTGGGATTCGTTCAAAAAGTAGGAAATGTTGATATCGTTTTAATAATTGGTTTAATTCGTCTTTACTATAGTAAATCTTATCAAACACGATTCCATCTATGAAATAGGCCTGTTGATTTAAGTCATGAATATAGTGATCAAGATCATCGATAATTTCATCACTTTGTTTATAAGCTACCCAGGCTGGATTAGTTTCTTTTCCTTTATAATAACGCTCGATAAATGCAGTAAATTCTTCGACATGTCTAAATTCTGTAAGGTTTGCTTCTAAAAAGCTATTAAAGGTACATTGAAGGGTATTCTCTTCTCCTAGTTCTGGTAAAACGTTAGAAATATATTCTGAAAAAATATGATTGGGAGAAAAAATAATGATATTATTTGAAGTTAAATTATTAATTTTATATAAGAGAAAAGCAATACGATGTAGAGCTACCGAGGTTTTACCACTACCGGCAATTCCTTGAACAATTAGCGCTTTATCTTCTGTGTTACGAATAACTGCATTTTGTTCTTGTTGAATGGTATTGACGATATTCTTCATTTTATCACTAGATTCTTGGGAAAGAACATCCTGTAGTACTTCATCGTCGATATTAATACTGTTATCGAAAACACGTTTTAGCTTACCTCTTTCGATTTTAAATTGACGTTTATTCGTAAGTTCCCCTCTTACAATTCCATCTGGTGATTGGTAAGAAGCTTTGCCAACTTCATAATCGTAAAATAAACTACAAATTGGTGCACGCCAATCATGTACATAATAATGTAAATCTTCTTCTACATGCGTAATTCCAATATAAATTTTTTGAGGGTCTTCTCCTTCTGCTTGAAAAGTGATCGAAGCAAAATAGGGACTTTCTTGGATCCGAAATAATTTTTGAAAATATTTTCTTCTTGCTTCAGCTATGCTTACTTCTAGATCACTTGCTCCTATCATGGTTCGCATTTCCGCTGGATCCATATCATGTCTAGTATCCCAGATCAGTTCCTTGAACTCTTTAATTTTTTCTTCTTTATCATAGAGTTCTTGACCGAGTTCTGAGATGTATTTTCTGATTAATTCCAATGTTTTCGCCAAATGTTGTTGTTCTTTTGCTAGTTCTTCTTTTGTAATTTCCATACTAACCTCCTTACTTAAACGCCAAAAAACGAACTCTATTAGGAGATCGTTTTCTTTTTTTTTGCTCTAATCAAGCTGCGTAGCCTTAATACTATCAAATTTTTACTTGATTGTCTACTGATTTACGGTCAATTGTCCTCTTAAATTTAAGCTTTTGGCTTTCTCTAAGCGTTTAATTGGTATTTCTTGTGATGATTTACGTTCTATTTGGTCATTAAAAGGCGTAATAAGGTAACAACTAGGAATGGCTAACTGTTCAAGAAGAAGTTCTACTTCTGGGGATTTCGTTAATACTAAACTAGAAGTAGGCATATTTCGAAGTGTTTCTTGAACAGTAACAGCTAATGGTTGAACGAATTCTTTTTCTAAATTGATTTTGGCAGGTAACGATAGGCTATCCCAAGTTTCTTGATCAATATATATGTTTTGAATATTCGCTTTTTCTTGATTGGTATTTTCGTGTACTCTTTTTACTTGATTGCTACTTTCCTGAGATAATTTTCTTGGATTGGTCATTTCGGCGGTTTGTTTTGTTTTATTTTGATTTAACTGATTAAGTTCTGCTAAGAATTTAACTTTATAATCTGTAGTTGGAAATGGTTCTTTGCCTAATAAACTACAACTACAAGTGCTTAGATTTAATGCTTGACTATTGATCACTACTTTGGGATTATTACTTACAACTAATACTTTTTCTCGCTTTAGTTGTTTTTTTAGAAAGATATTTTTTAGTAATTGATCACAAGTGATTCGACTATTATTTTTCTCTCCTGCTTCTATCGTTGGGATTAATCGGTTTAAATGCGTAGTATGTAGCCACTTGGTAGCATATTTTTTATCTCCTAGAGTAAAAGCAATTACTTGAAAGGCACTAAGTGACTTTATTCCTTCTTTGATTACACTTTCATAGATCGGATATTGTGAGCGTTCTTCTATCTTTTTTCTCGCTAAAAATTTCGTAATACTATCCATATCTAAAAGAATAGTTTGTATGTGATTCATTTTATTTTCCCCCTGATCATTTATTTACTTTAATACTATACTTGATTTTGGATTTAAATCTAAAGTTCCTACCCTTCCTAAGCGATAAGCATAGTAACCTGATGCGGCGATCATTGCAGCATTATCGGTACAGTATTTTATATCTGGTACACTACAAGTGATATTCTCTTGTTCGCAAAGTGTAGTTAGTGTTTCTCTTATTCCGTGATTAGCCGCTACTCCTCCAGCAATAATTAAATTTTTTACTTGGTAATCTTTTAATGCTTTCATCGTCTTTTTACTGATGATTTTCACTACTGTATTTTGGAAAGAGGTAGCTAAATCTTTTTTTCTAATTGGTTGATTACGTTGTTTCTCATTATGGACTAAATTAATTACGGCACTTTTTAAGCCACTGAAACTAAAGTTATAAGAATCATCGTTTAATGGGAGCGGTAAATGATAAGTCTCTTCACCTAATTGGGCCCATTTATCAATAGTTGGACCACCAGGATATGGTACATCGATAATTCTCGCTACTTTATCATAGCACTCTCCTACTGCATCATCTAACGTGCCACCTATTTTTTCAAAACAATAATGATCTTTCATGTAAACTAATTCTGTATGGCCACCACTTACTACTAGAGCGATTAAAGGAAACTTTAATTCTTCTTTTAAATTGTTTGCGTAGATATGTCCAGAAATATGATGAACAGGTATTAGTGGTTTTTGGTATAAGTAAGCTAGTGTTTTAGCTGCTTCCACTCCTACTAATAATGAACCAATAAGACCTGGTCCATAGGTTACCGCAATCGCATCCATTTCTTCCATTGTCATATTGGCTTTGGTTAAGCATTCTTCAATTACCATGGTAATGTTTTTGACATGATGACGACTAGCTATCTCAGGAACTACCCCACCAAAATCTTTGTGGATATCGATCTGAGAAAGCACAACGGTAGTGATCTCTTCCTTCCCATTTTTTACAATCGAGCAACTAGTTTCATCACAGCTAGACTCTATAGCAAATATATATACATCTTTCATTTTATCAACTCTTTCTCCATTAACCAAGCGTCCATTCCTTGGTAATAATTTTTTCGCGTCGCCACTGATTTAAATCCATTTTTTTCATAGAGATGAATGGCTTTATGATTATCCTTTCGTACTTCTAATGTAATGTTTTCGATTCCTCTTCTTTGGCAATCATTTATCATATGTTCCATTAGAGAATTACCGATTCCTTGATTTTCATATTTAGGAAGTACGGCGATATCAATTAGTTCTGCTCGCTCATAAAGATAAGTATAGTGGATAAAGGCAACGGGAACACCGTCAACTTCGTAAGTAAAATAGTTTGTAAAGTTATTGTTTATAATTTCTTGTTTTACATCAGTTTTCCCCAAAATCTGTGGAAAACTATTTTTTAATTTCTCAATTTTACAATTATCCACAGTTAACTTTACGATCATATGAGTTCTTCCTTTTGTTTTTCCTCAGCTTCTGTTAATTTTAAGTAGTTAGGATTGACAGCATGGGGATTTAATTCGACACTATCTTTACAGTTTTCTACAATTTTCGCAAAGTTTGGATCATATTCTTCGCAGTTATTTTCCAATCCTTCGATTGGTGTATTGGTAATTATTGTATAGCTGCCTGGTAAATGCTCTAGGGCACACTTTAATGCTTCGATACTCATGTATTGCTCTTTTAGTACCGCTTTATGATTTTCATCATAGATTGCTGCATAGCCATATCCCCGTCTAGCATCAATGAAAGGTACTTTATAGGCACATTCGTTTTTGGCAGAAAGCGCCATTGCCTTCAAACTAGAAACTGTACTGATTTTCTTTTTTAAACTCCATGCATAAGTTTTGGCGATGGTTACCCCAATTCTTACTCCCGTAAACGAACCTGGTCCATTCACAACAAGAAGTTTATCTACTTCTTTAGGATCGACCTGGTTATCTTCTAACATCTCTTTAATTTTAGGTAAAGTAAAAACAGACAAATCTTTATCCAACTTCGCTTTGATTTCGCCTGTTATTTGATTATTTATTGAAATAGCAGAATATAAATAGTTAGTTGTAGTATCTATATATAATATCGTCATAGAACGGCCTCACATAGATCCTCATAATCCTTGCCAATTGGCGTTATGACAATTATTCTTGTATCTTCTATATCCTCAGATATTTTTATTTTAATTTCTAATCTTTCTGGTGGTAAATAATCTTTGATCATATCAGCCCATTCGATAATCACGATACCATCTTTCTGAAAGTATTCTTCAATTCCTAAATCTGCCACTTTACCATCTAAACGATAAACATCCATATGGTATAAGTCCATTTCTCCTGAGGTATATTCTTTAATGATATTAAAAGTTGGCGAGGTAATAGGCTCTTCTACGCCAAGAGACGCCGCAAAACCTTTAGTAAATACGGTTTTTCCACTACCTAGATCTCCTTCTAGACAAATTACCATGTTAGGGAATTTTTCTGATTCAATGTTTTCTGCTAATTCGATCGTATCTTGTTCACTTCTACTTGTAATTTTGTATGTCATCTTTATCACCTAATTCATTATAGCAAAAAGGAAACAGGTTCGACAACCTATTTCCTTATCTTTTTTTTATTTTATTATTTCAGAACCTATGAAGCTGTTTCAAGATACTCGGCAAGAAGTTTTAAGGTATCTGGATCTTTAACCGTAGAGATATACATTTTTCCATCTCTTACTTCTTCAGAAAGCATTTGGAATTCATCGATGATGTCTTCTTCATCATCGCTTACTCTAACGGCAAAATAGTAGTTTTTTCCTTGATAGATCGCTTGATTTAGTATCAAATATTTGGCACCATTTTTTAGATGCATGATTTTATTGATCTTATTTTCCATAAATCTTCCCCTTTTCTTCTTTATCTTGTCTTAGCACTCTCTTCAGCGTTTTCCATTGATTGCCCAAACTCACTAGGCGTAATCACACTGCGCCCAAGTGTGCCATCTTCATTTTGCCATGTACTTATAATTGTTTTTCCTTCGTTTCCTGCTTGAACTAAAGCATCAACACCATTTAATTCTGTAAGAGCTCCATTTGCTTCTACTTGATACATTTTACCTGCTTCAACAGTGGCATTTTGCCAAATACTTTGAACGTCACTAGATTGGGCATATTGCTTATTTTGTTCGCTAGCTGCACTATGAACGTCTTGATATACAGCATCACTACCTGTTGCAATTCTAGCTTGTTCATCTGCTAATACTTGATTAGCAATACTATTATTATCTACTGTAGGAGCTTCGTTAGTTGCCTGTTGAATCGCTTCATCAACAGTATCAGCTATTGGTGATTGAGCAATTAATCCATCGTCTGCTTCTTGACTAACTTCTTTTGTTGGCTTTTCTACTTCTGCAACTTTATTTCCCATTAGGGATCCGATACCTGCCACAGCAACTACGCCTATTATACCGGTTGTCGCAAGTAAAGCTACAGCTTTAACTGGGTGTTCTTTAATCCATCCTAATATTGTTTTGACAACTCCTTTATTTTTTAATCTGTTAATTTTGTCACGTAATTTATTAGAAGGATTAGTTAAGCCTTCGACTTCTTCATCATCTAGGGTGAGAATATTCTTAGGTGGTTCATCTTTCTTAGGATCATCTTTCTTCAAACCCGGATAATCTTTGTTTTTTATTTTCTCATGTAATTGTACAAAATCGCTGATTTTTTGTTCAAGATCTTGTTTTTCTTTTAGTTTGCTTTGAAGTTGTTTGTTTAATGCCTGAGTAATTGCTTCTGCTGTAATTTTTGATTTATCAATGTTGTTAGGGGCTTTTCTTTGCCATTCTGCTATGATTTTGTTTACTAGATCTGCATCAGATGATTTAATATTATTTAGATTAAATTCTAAATTTTTAATTTGGCGATCAAGATTTTCTAAAATTGGTTTAGCAATTTCTCTTAATTTTGCTTCTACCTCTTCTTTGCCTGCTTGTCCTTTAACTAGTTCATTTAATTCTTGTTTTTTATTTTCTAGATTCTGAAGTCTATCTTCTTTTGTTTTATCTGCTTGGTTAGGCAATTGAGTTGGAGACAGTTCTTTACTTCCTTGTACCAAAAGTTCTTCAAAATTCTTTAATTCTTCTGTAGTAAAAATATTCTTATTTCTAGCATCTGATAAAAGATTACTTAATTTTTCTTTGTCAGAAAGTTTATTATCTTTGTTTAAATCGAGGATTTGATTATAAATTGCTGTTTTTTGTTCAAGTTTATTTTTTTCATTTCTTGGATTATATTTTTCGTTATAATAGCTTCCCCATTTTTCCATCGCATCTTTTAACGGTTGATAATATGGGCTATCTGGGATTTTTTCAATTAACTCATTTGTTCTTTGAATATCTGCTTCTGTTGCTTCTCCTCTATTTACTTTATAGAAGTTTTGGATTGCCCAAGTTTCATCATTTGTATTAATTTGTCCTGATGGTTTTAGTTTTAAAATTTCACTTGTATCGATAGTTGGTTTTTTCGCATCGTCTAATCTTTGAGCGATTATTTCAGGATGATATTTTTCTGTATAATATGGTTCCCATTTTTCCATCGCATCTTTTAATGGTTGATAATATGGGCTATCTGGGATTTTTTCGATTAACTCATTTGTTTTTTGAATATCCGCTTCTGTTGCTTCTCCTCTATTTACTTTATAGAAGTTCTGGATTGCCCAAGTTTCATCATTTGTATTAATTTGTCCTGATGGTTTTAGTTTTA
>UQRY01000005.1 GCA_900543675.1 uncultured Mycoplasmatota bacterium | reverse complement strand
CGAGAAAATATTTTATTCATCAAATAACGAAAAAACTAGTATTAGAAAATGATATCATTGTAAGTGAAACATTAAAGGTAAAAGAGATGATTGAAGAAAAGAAGTTCTCTAAATCTCTAACTGATGTTCGTTTATCTGAGATATGTCGTATATTAGAATATAAGGCTAAGTATTATGGAAAACGATATATACAGATAGATGCCTACTATCCAAGTAGTCAGGAATGTAGTAGATGTGGATATAAAAATGAGAAAGTAAAGGATTTATCAGTTAGAGATTGGGTATGTCCAGAATGTGGAAGTTACCATGATAGAGATATCAATGCTAGTCAAAATATATTATTTGAAGGAATAAAGAAATGTGTAAAAGAGTTGGTATAAAAAAATAGATACAAAATGAATGAATAAGAATCTACGGTAGCGACTATCGGAAGTTAAGTCTGTGGAGAATAAAGGTTACTTTATCGATGAAGCAGAAAACCCAGGAGGTAACGACTGGAACATGAAAAATTTATTTTTCATTTTGTTCTATAAAAGTTAACTATAAGTAAATATTGTCCCCTTTGCTCTTTATTTCTTCTGTAACGAATAAATAAGAAGCAACTACATATTAATTTTCCAAAACTGATTAAGAGAAACTAGAAAGAAAAGACATTTAAGTCGAGAAGAAGTGGAAAAGGCTCTCATATAACTAAAAATAAAATTTGTAATTATGAGATTGGAAAACAATTTCCTACTTGAAATGTTAATCCAATTAGTGGACTTTTTAGAATTCGATTTAAAAATATTGAGAACAATTAAAAAATCTACCAATTATACACGAAGTTTTTAAAAGATCCTAAACGAATAGTCAAAGAAATTGGATACTATCTAAACAACAACTAGCTAAGTTTTTACATAAATAGAGTTAGCATTTCATAGAATAGTACGGGTGATCCTATGGAAATAGTAACCGATATCCTATGGAGTATAGCTACCGTTTGTCTGTTGGGCGGGGGACTTTATTTTTCTTATCGTCTAAAATTTCCTCAACTGCATTTATTAAAATTATTCAAAACCTGTAAGGGAAAAAGTAAAAATACTATTTCCCCGCTAGCTAGCTTGAGTATGTCTTTAGCCGCTAGAATTGGCGTAGGTTCTCTTGCTGGAATCGCTATCGCTATCTACATAGGTGGTCCGGGCTCTATTTTCTGGATGTGGATCATCACTATATTTACTTCTATTAATGCTTACTGTGAAAGTTATTTAGGCGCTAAATACCAAGAAAAAGATGGGGATGAATATAAAGGAGGACCAGCTTATTATATTGATAAGGGGCTAAAAAAGAAAAGCCTAGCGAAAACTTACGCCGTCCTGATTATTATTGCCTATGTCTTTGGCTTTATGACTATTCAGGCTAATACGATCACTAAATCTATCAGCGAATATTTACTCATTCCTCATATTCTTATTGGTCTTTCCATCGCTCTTTTATCTAGTATGATTATTGTTAAAGGATTAAATGGAATTGTTCATATAACAAGTAAAATGGTACCGATTATGGGGATTGGCTATCTTTCAGTGGCTCTGTTTGTTATTTTTCGGAATTTTGAACAGTTACCAGATATTTTTCAATTAATCGTCGCATCTGCCTTCGACGTCAAAGCAGCGTCAACGGGTATTCTAACTACCTTTATTATCGGATTACAACGAGGAATATTTTCTACTGAAGCCGGATTAGGAAGTGGTTCGATAGCTTCCTCTACTTCAGGAGTAACTGATAAAGTAGGGCTTGGCTTACTTCAAATTTTAGGTATCTATTTCACCACGTTTATCATCTGCACATCAACTGCTATATTAATTTTACTTTCTGATTATCAAACCCTCTTCTTTACCAATCTTAATGGCATCGAAATCACTCAGTATGCCTTAACTAAAGAGTTAGGACAATTTGGAAATATCTTTCTAATTCTTTCCATTTTCTTCTTTGCCTTCTCCACCATTATTGCCGGTTATTATTATGGAGAAAGTAATGTCAAATATTTATTCAAAAACAACAGTTCTAAATTAGTCCCTATACTAAAGATTGTAACCATATTACTCTTAATTATCGGTAGTATCATAAGCCCAACTATCCTATGGAAAACAATCGATATCTTAGTTGCCCTCCTTGCGATTATCAATATGTACTGTATGATGAAAATGCGTAAAGAAATAGTCTCTGATTATCAAAAATCTCTATCCAAATAAAGAAGTTTATATTATAATAAAGACTAGAAGTTAGGTGATAAAATGATAGGTAATGATTGGGATGTAGTACTAAAAGAAGAAATGGAAAAAGACTATTTCAAAGAATTAATTGCCAAAGTAAAACAAGAGTATCATCAGCATACCGTTTATCCACAAGCAGCAGAAATCTTTAAAGCTTTCCGTAATACTAGCTTTTCTGATACTAAAGTCGTTATTTTAGGTCAAGATCCTTATCATGGAGAAAATCAGGCAGAAGGATTATCTTTTTCAGTAAAAAACGGAATTCAAAAGCCACCATCTCTTCAAAATATTTTTAAAGAACTACAGGATGATTTAGGATGTTCTATTCCGCAAAATGGAAGCCTTGTTGCTTGGTCTAATGAAGGAGTATTGCTACTAAACAGTGTATTAACTGTCCAAGCTCATCACCCCATGTCTCATAAAAATTTTGGCTGGGAAACGTTTACTGATACAGTAATTGAAAAGCTAAATGAAAAGGAAAAGCCAGTTGTCTTTATTCTTTGGGGAAGTTACGCTAGAAGTAAAAAGAAACTAATTACTAACCCTAATCACTGTATTATCGAATCTGCCCATCCCTCACCACTATCTGCTTATAACGGTTTCTTTGGTAGCCACCCTTTCTCCAAAACCAACAATTTTTTGGTTAGTAAAGGGGAAAAGCCAATTAACTGGGAAATAAACAACTAAATTGGCATAAAAAAAGAATAAGTATCCCAAATTAGAAGTACTTATTCTTTTTATTTTTCTTTTAAAATTTCGAAAATCTCTACTTTTTCATCCGCATAGAACTCTTTTCGTGGATAATGAAAAATTAACGCCACAAAGTTAGAAGGAAAACACTTCACTAATTTATTATAAGAAATAATCGTATCGTTATAATATTTCTTTGCCGCAATTAAATCATTATCAATATCGATTAAATCAAAATTAATCGTATTCAAGGACTCAACTTCTTTTAACCTAGATTCTAAATCTAGTAATCCCTTATATTCAGCCATTTGTTTTTCTAATTCTTTATTTAGTTCAAAATTATTTAACTTCCTATTTTTGATTTTCAACAAACCAGATAAAATCTGATCTTCTTGATATTTAGGATCAAAATCTTCGATAATTTTGACTGTTCTTTCCAATAAAGCTAATTTTTTTTGTAGAAGAATATCGATATTATTTTCAGCTTCACTGATTCTGATTCGAGCCATTTGAAATTTATTATAATAAACAACCTCGATTAAGAGTATAATCAATACTAAAATGAGTATTCCGACAATAATATAGTACATAACATCCCCTCGTATTCTATATCATCATTTTAGCATTGTTTTTCCGTTTAGTAAATTATTTGTGTAAGGAAAAAGTGAAAATCACAAGAAAATTCACTTTTAGAAATTAATATCTTCATCAAAGATTGCAAAATTGATATAAACTAACCACAATAGAATCGTTCTTCCTTCACTATCTTTTAACAACAAGTAATCCCTACCATCCGCTAAGATAGCCCCCTTAAAAATGCGATCACGCCATTCTACAGAATCAGGGTAAGAAAGATAAATGGAAACTTGTTTTCCATGATTCTTAGAAAAAATTGTCTCTGCATACTGTGGATTGATAGCTTGTTGTTGCATACTATTTTGGTATCCTGGAAAATCTGTATATGGTGGATATGTACTTTGATTGGGAATAAGACTAGGGTTAGTTGTGGTTACCCGATTAGAAAAATCTGGATTCATCAAATCACCTTCCTATAAAACTATATGAAGGTATTAGAAAAATAGTACATAAATCTAATTTTGTTCTAATACTTGTTCATCTTGCTCTAATAGTTCATCAAAAACGGTATCGGTAGTAGAAGGTTCTGTTCCTTTGACATAGTACATAATTTTTTTCTTTTCGTCTACATCTGTTGCCGGTTTTCCCGTAATAGGATTTACCAGGACACCAACCACATTGCTTGGTTGCTTATACCATGCATCTTCTTGATCCTGTAAGTAACCTTCAGTTGCCTCTACCCAAATATTGCGAGAGTATTTATAATCGGAAGCTTCAATATCTCGGTTATCATCATATCCAACCCAAACCGCAGTAACAATGTTGTGATTGTAACCAATTGACCAATGATCAGTGTTAGTAGTACCACTTTTTAAAGCTAGTTTATGTTTAATTTTAGGCGCTATCCCAATCGCTGTAGGATAGTTATAATCGATAAAAGTAGAATCGTAAGTAGAAGTTAATAATTCACTTAAAATATAAGTTAAACTTTTATTTAAAATATTTTCTTTTTCTTCTTTATGCTCATAGAGAACATTTCCTTTTAAATCTTCTACTCTAGAGATTAAATATCCTTCTACCTTATAACCTTCATTTGCAAATGCCGAATAAGCAGCCGCCATCTCAATAATATTGATACTAGCTGTACCTAAAGGTAGAGAAGGAATTTCTTCTAATTCAGCCGTTATTCCTAATCGTTTAGAAATATTGACCAAGGCATCTTCTCCTAGAAACATATGAGTTTTAACCGCATAAATATTATCAGAGTAAGAAATCGCAGTGGCTAAAGAAATCGGTTTATTCCCGTATTGATCTCCATAATTTTGTGGCGAATACGTCTGATTATTAGAAAAAGTAAATGTGGTTTGTTCACTAGTAAACGTCGTACTCGAAGTAAATCCATTTTCTAAAGCCGCATAATATAAGAAAGGTTTCATCGTTGAACCGACTTGTCTTGCTGATTGATAAGCACGATTATATTGGCTTTTATTGTAATCTTTTCCTCCAACCAGAGCGATAATTTTTCCAGTATTCGGATCCATCATGACACTAGCAACCTGTAATTCAGTCTCATCAGTTAAATTATTTTTGATACTATTTTCTAAAACACTTTGGGCATTCATATCCAAATTAGTATAGATTTTAATTCCTCCAGTTTCTAACAAAGATTCTGGAATTTCTTCTAAAGAATTCAACTCCCTCATCACCGCATCTTGATAATACATGATATTAGCTAATTCTTGAGAATTCTTTTCTCCTACAATAGTTAACTCTTCTGAAACTGCTTGATTGTATTCTTCCTCTGTAATTATCTCATTTTTATATAAATTGTATAGAATATTTGTCTGTCGTTGTTTAGCTAAATCAAAATTCACAATTGGTGAATAATTAGAAGGAGATTTAGGAATCCCTGTAAGCATTGCGGCTTCTGCCCAGTCTAATTCTGAAGCATTTTTATCAAAATAAAATTTAGACGCATTCTGAATCCCATACATCCCATGTCCATAATTAATCGTATTTAAATACCCCTCCAAGATTTCATCTTTATCGTAATGAACTTCTAATTGTAAGGTAATCCACATTTCTTTTAACTTCCGCTCCCAAGTTTTATCAAAATCAAGAAACAAATTTTTCGCATACTGTTGAGAGATGGTACTCGCACCTTGACTTTTACTACCAGAGGTAATATTGACAACCATTGCTTTCGCAATTCGTAAGAAATCAAATCCAAAATGTTGGTAAAAATGCTTATCTTCAGTATAAATTGTCGCTTGAATTAATTTATCCGAGATATCTTCTAGATTTACCCATTCCTGTGAACCACTTCCTTGAAAAAACAGTTCATTCTGACTATCATACATTAAAAAAGCATTCGCATTTTTAATTTCTAATTTTGGAGACATTTTAATATAAAGAATAACACCCCCAAAAGCTAAAAGGGCAATAATCATCAATAAAACAAAAACCTTGATGATTTTTTTTAACTTCTTCATAAAATCCCTCCAATACTATTTTTAATATGGATCGCTCTAAAAAAAATATGTATAAAAACAATAGTCTAAAAATTAGTAAGTGTAAAAGTTTTTAAAAGGGAAATAAATAAAATAATGGAAAAAAGTAGGCAAATTAAATGAGGTATGCTATAATGATGCTTAGATTTCTGGGTGATAAAATGAAAAAGGTAAATTTAAGTATCTCACTGATAACACAATCTGAGCACGAAGAATATAATTTAACAGGCGAGATAGATGAAAAGTTTAATCGTTTAACTTATGTAGAACCTTCTACCAATATCCATATAGTGATCGATAAAAGCGCTAAACAGATGATTAGAGAAAGTGATCACTATCGAATGGTTCTATATTTTAAAGAAGATGAACGAATTGAAATTCTATTAAAAGAAGAAGCAAGAAAAGTAGAAATAGGCATTAAGACAATGGTATATGACGTTAGTGAAAATCACTTCCATGTCAAATATCAATTACTCTCATCTAATGAAGAAGTAGAATATCTAATCGATAGTGAAGAGGTGAAAGAATGAGTATAATTAGAGATTTAGAACAAGATATTTTAAAAATAGTAAAATCGTTAGGTTACGATCTAGATAAGGTAAATTTAATTCCTAGCGGTAGAAAAGAATTTGGAGAATACCAATTAAATAATGCGTTTAGTTTGGCTAAACAATATCATCAAAATCCCAAAGTAATTGCGGAAAATATTCTAAATGAATTAGAAAAAGATTCAAGGTTTTGTGGATTAAATATAGCGGGTGCTGGGTTTATCAATCTCAGTCTAAGTGATGAATTTTATATCGAAGCAATGAATACGATTAAACAAGATATTCATTCTAATATCGATAAACAAGAAAAAAAGAGAATTATCATCGATTATGGTGGAGCAAATATTGCGAAAACGCTACATGTTGGTCATTTACGTAGTGCTGATATTGGAGAAGCATTAAAACGTTTAACCAAATTATTAGGACATGAAGTAATTGCGGATGTTCACTTTGGCGATATTGGTAGACAGTCCGGTATGGTTATTTATGAAATCAAGAGTCGCTATCCTAATCTGTGTTATTTTAAGGAAGATTATCAAGGAGAAGAGGAAGAACTTCCAATTAAAGTAGAAGATCTTCAAGAAATTTATCCTCTTGCGTCTCAAAAGGCCAAAGATGATGAGGCAGTAATGGAAGAAGTAAGAACAATTACGATGCAAATAGAACAAGGGCATCCAGGATACTCACGTCTTTGGGAAAAAATCAAAGAATTATCTAAACAAGATATTAAAGGGATTTACAAACGATTAAACGTCGATTTTGACTTATGGGAGGGAGAAAGTGACTGCTATCCTTATATTCCAAAAGTAATCTCCTTATTAAAAGAACAAAATTTACTTCGAGAAAGTGAAGGTGCGCTTGTTGTTGATGTCAAACAAGAAACTGATAAAGAACCAATGCCGCCACTAGTAGTTTTAAAGACTAATGGTGGGACAGTATATCAAACGAGAGAACTCGCTACCCTTATTTCTCGTGAAGAACGATTTAATCCTGATGAAATTTGGTATTTGACCGATAATCGTCAAGAACTATATTTCAAACAAGTATTTCGTGCAGCCAAACTATCTGGTATTAGTAAAGATACCACGAACTTAGAATTCTTTGGTTTTGGAACAATGAACGGTCCAGATGGGAAACCATTCAAAACTCGTGCCGGTGGCGTCATGAATCTTGCTGATTTATTAGACATGGTCAAACAAGAAATCGAAAAACGAATCAATATCGATATGGTAGCTGAGGACAAAAAAGAGGAAACAGCGGAAAAAATTACGATTGCGACAATCAAATATGCTGATTTCTTACCATTTAGAAGCAAAGATTTTATCTTTGATGTCAATAAATTCTCTGATTTAGAAGGAAAGACTGGTCCATATCTACTTTATTCTACCGTTAGAATGAATTCTCTACTAACTAAAGCAAACTGTGATATCGAAAACTTACACATTACCAAAATAAAAAGCCAAGAAGAAAAAGAAATCTTTCAACTCCTACTCAGAATGCCAATTATCTTAGAAAATGCTTTCCAAGAAAAATCTTTAAATGATATCAGTGAATATTTATATAAATTGACAAGTAGTTATAATAAATTCTATGCTGAAAATCATATTTTAACTTGCGAAGATAACGCTCTAAAAGAGAGTTGGTTAGCACTAACTAAGATTGTTTACGATACAAATATTTTACTGCTTGATACATTAGGAATTATGGTTCCTGAAAAAATGTAAAAAAATAGGTTGCTTTTCTATAGAAATAATGGTATAAGTTTAAATGATAATTTTAAAATGAAAATAATTTTGTTTTAGATAAATAGGAGGACAAAATATGAGTTTAAAAGATATGAAAAAAGAAGACTTAGAACTTTTATCATATAAAGACATTACGAATTTGTTACTAGAAGAGAAAGGCGAACAAAATACAGCTAATCTATTTAAGAAGATCATTAAATTATTAGAATTACCAGAATCTGTTTTCGATCAAAAAATAGGAGACTATTATACCTCACTAACAACCGATAAACGTTTTATCCTTTTAGATGATGGAAAATGGGATCTTAGAAGTAGACATACTTCTGATAAGATTATCAAAATTGTCGATGAAGAAGATGATGAGGACTTAGAAGCAATCAACGAGGAAGAAGAAGAGGAAGAAGAACGCGAAGAGTTCGACAGCATGGATAGTGATGACGATATCGATAATTCTGATGATGAAGATTTAAAAGATTTAGTCGTATTAGATGAAGATGAACTAGAATTAGATCAATAATTCTAGTTTTCTTTTCTAAGTAATGATATAATGCTTATGGGTGAAAAATATGAATTTTATTGAAAGAACAAAGATGCGTGCGAAAGAGAAAAAAATGAAAATTGTTCTTCCAGAAACAATGGATGAAAGAGTACTAGAAGCAGCATCTATCGCACTTAAAGAAGAGCTAGCGGATATTATTTTAATTGGAAATAAAACTAAAGTAGAAAAAAAGTGTTCACATTTGGACTTAAGTAAAGCTGAGTTTATTGATCCACAAACATCGAATTTAACCGAACAATATACTGAGCAATTAGCCGAGTTAAGAAAAAATAAGGGAATGACAAAAGAAGAAGCAAAACGCTTACTAACAGAAGATTACATGTATTTTGCTTGTATGTTGGTGTATAATCATCAAGCAGATGGCGTTGTCTCTGGAGCATGTCATTCGACCGCAAATACGTTGAGACCATCTCTTCAAATTATTAAAACAAAACCAGGCTGTGAACTTGTATCGGCATTCTTTTTAATGGTGGTACCAGATTGCCCTTATGGAGAGAAGGGAACCTTTATTTTTGCTGATTCGGGATTGGAGCAAAATCCTGATTCTGAAAAGTTGGCGGCGATTGCGAAATCTAGTGCGGAAAGCTTTGAACTATTAGTTGAAGCTGAACCAATCGTGGCCTTTTTATCCCATTCTACTAAAGGCAGTGCCAAACATGCTGATGTCGATAAAGTGGTAAAAGCAGTAGAAATTGCTAAGAGTAAATATCCAGAATATAAAATGGATGGTGAGCTTCAACTCGA
The DNA here is from genome assembly GCA_900543675.1 of uncultured Mycoplasmatota bacterium. Classification (GTDB taxonomy): domain Bacteria; phylum Bacillota_I; class Bacilli_A; order RF39; family UBA660; genus Alloscybalousia. Next base: position 52,711 of record UQRY01000005.1, on the reverse strand, counting down.
TGCCGCGATTGTCGAAGAAGTAGCAAAATCCAAAGCGCCAGATAGCGAAGTGGCTGGTCATGCTAATGTCTTGATTTTCCCTGATCTAGATGCGGGAAATATTGGCTATAAATTAGTTCAGCGCTTAGCTAAAGCCGAAGCTTATGGACCAATTACTCAAGGAATCAATGCGCCAATTAACGATTTATCACGTGGATGTTCAAGTGAAGACATCGTAGGTGTCATTGCAATCACTGCAGTTCAGGCTCAAGCAACGAAAAAGTAAGAGAAATCTTGCTTTTTTTCTTTTATCCTTTATAATAATAACCATTAAGGAGGACAAAAATGGAACAAAAAACAAAGAAGAAAATTAGCCGTTTAATCCTTGCCCCAGCAATCGTGATAATCAGTGGAGTTGTTGGCTACAACATTGGATTAAACAAAGAAAAGGATGAAAAAACGCTATTAGAAGGAAGCTTACAAAAGGCTTTTTATACTGAACTGAACGAAAGTCCAATGATTATTAAACAAAGAGGTATATCCTCTACAGAATATATTGATGTATTGACCAATGTAGGATATCAATTAAAAGAATTGGACGAAGAAAAAATCGTTCCAGTTTATCAAGAAATACCAGCAGATATTTTATTTTTACCTGATAATCAAGAAGGAAAAAAAGAGTTAGTAAAATATCTACAAGAAAAAAGTACGGACATTGAGTAAGAGATATTTATCGTTGTACAAAAAGAGAAACAAAAATTTGAAAAGGTGCACTATTTATAGTAAAATACAGCCCATGAAAAAGGCTTAGCTATCACTTATATTGATAAATTAAGTCCTATTCAAAGCTTTGTTTCTCAAGGAAGTACCAGAACTCAGCTTACAATTGGACCAGATTCTGTGAGTACGATTCTACTTAACCCAAGTTCGATGGGAATAGAAAGAGCGAAGGAAGAAGAAGCGAAGATTAATGCTACTCGTCAAGCAAAAGGACAAGCTCCATTATCTTTAGTAAAAGAGTTCACATTTGATCGTAACGGAAACAAAGTAAAATATCAATTAATTGATGCTAGACAGATGGCACCAGACAGTAAGACTATGGAACCAGTTATTACGATGAATGCTATCACAAGTTTACGTCTTAGATTCTTAAACGAGGTAATTAAAGAATACGATCGTAATTACCAAAAAGAGATTAATATCACTTATCATAAATAGAAAAAGAGAATACCATTCTTCAATCATGAGATTGGTATTTTCTTTTCGCTTCTCGTAATTATTTTTGATTGAAAAAGAATGTGGTATACTAGATTTAGAATTTAGGTGATAAAAAGTGAGCTGTATTTTCTGTACCTTAGATAAATCAAAAAGAGAAAATACAATATTGGAAGAAACAACATACTTTTATGTTATTCCTGCTGTAGGATCTTTGGTAGTTGGATATGTATTAATTCTATGTAAAAGACATATCTATTCGATGGCGGAATTAAACAATAAAGAACAAAAAGAATATGAAAACTTAATAGAAAAATATAGAAATATCTTTAAGAATATCTATAAAAAATATCCAATTGTTTTTGAACATGGTTCTCCCAATATTGAAAATAAAACTAAAGCCAATAGTATAGATCATGCCCATACTCATATTGTTAATTATCAATATAAAAATGAAGAAAAGATAATAAAGAATCTAAACTTTAATCCAATAGGTGAATTAACCCAGTTAACTAAGAAACAAAATTATATATTGTATATTAATCCTAACAAAGTCATCTATATGACGACTAATTTCCCATCAATCAGTCAATTGATGAGATTGGTGATGGCTAAAGAACTAAAAATAGAGTCCAAATACAAATGGCAAAAAGAAACTTTTAAAGAAAATATAGAACAGACCATTATAGACATTACCACTAGTCTAACCAATAATTCTAAAAAATAAATAAAAGAGTTAGCCCCTTATAAAAACTAGTAGCATTCCCTAAGAAAATATGATATAATGGGTACGATTTTTAATACAGGAAAGGAGATATTGACATGATTGAAAGATTAGATGCGATTGAAAAAAAATATCAAGAAATCCAAGAAAGCCTAACAAATCCTGAAGTATATAGTGATATGAACAAAATGAAAGAACTTTCTAAAGAAGCAGCTGATTTAGAAGATACAGTAGTTGCTTATCGTAAATATAAAAAAGTTCTATCTGGAATTGAAGATACCAAAGAAATGGTAAAAGATCCAGAAATGGCAGAAATTGCGAGAGAAGAATTAGAAAATTTAGAAGTAGAAAAAACAACTCTTGAACAAGAATTAGAAAAATTATTAATTCCTAAAGATCCTAATGACGGTAAGAATGTTATTGTAGAAATTCGTGGAGCTGCTGGTGGCGATGAAGCGAATATTTTTGCGGGAGATTTATTTAGAATGTATTCTCGTTATGCAGAAAAACAAGGGTTCAAAATTGAAATCATCGATGCGGAAGAAGGCGAAGCTGGAGGATTTTCTCAAATTGAATTCATGGTTAAAGGAAAAAATGTTTATTCTAAATTAAAATATGAAAGTGGTTCTCACCGAGTACAACGAGTTCCAGAAACAGAATCTCAAGGAAGAATTCAAACTTCTACCGCAACAGTCTTAGTTATGCCAGAAGCAGAAGATGTCAATATTGAAATTAACCCAAGTGATTTGCGAATTGATATTTATCGTTCAAGTGGTTGTGGAGGTCAAGGGGTAAATACAACCGACTCTGCCGTTAGAATTACCCATATCCCAACTGGAACCGTAGTTACTTGTCAAAATGAACGTAGCCAAATTCAAAATAAAGAACAAGCTATGAAAGTATTACGTGCTCGTCTTTATGAACAAGAATGTAGAAAACAAGAAGAAGAACTAGGTGCGGAAAGAAGAAATAAGATTGGTACAGGAGACCGTGCCGAAAAAATCAGAACTTATAATTATCCGCAAAATAGAGTTACTGATCACCGAATTGGTTATACAACAAATAATCTAGATAGAATTATGAACGGAGCGATCGATGAAATAATCGAAGCGTTAATTACCGAAGATCAAAAAAGAAAATTAGCAGGACAAGAAGACGCATCTCTATAAGAATGCGTTTTTTTATAGAAAGAAGGAGTTATATGGCGACAGTTGAAGAATTAATTATCAAGGGTAAGAAAAAAGTACATTCTACTCATGCTAAAATGTTGTTAGCCGATTTATTAAATCTAAATTCCTTAGAATTATTACTTCATCTAGATGAAGAGGTAACACCTGAAGTGGAACAACACTATTACGAACAAATTCAAAAACTCGCAAATCAAGAACCACTTCAATACGTAATCGGTAATGTTAACTTCTACGGTAATACATTTGTAGTTAATCCTAGAGTATTAATTCCTCGTTTTGAAACAGAAGAATTAGTAGAAAATACTTTAAATTTTATTCAATATTATTTTTCTGAACAAGATCTAAAAATTATCGATCTAGGGACAGGATCAGGATGTATTGGAATCACTTTAAAAAAGAAACTTCCTACATCCCAAGTAACTCTCGTTGATATTTCTAAAGAAGCTTTAACGGTAGCTTTAGAAAATGCTAAACAGTTAGAAGCCGATGTTACTTGCTTAGAAAGTGATTTCTGGGAAAAAGTGCCTGGCAAATATCATATTGTAATCAGTAATCCACCTTATTTAAAACAAGACGAAGAAGTGGAAAATATCGTCGTTCAAAATGAACCTCATCTAGCCTTATATGCCGGTGAAGATGGCTTAGATTGTTACCAAAAAATCTTATCAGAAATCAAAGACCATTTAGAAGAAGAGTACTTAGTGGCATTTGAAATTGGTGCTGATCAAGGATTACCATTAAAGAAGATGTTTCAAGAAGTATTTACAGATGCATTAATTACATTAAAAAAAGATCTTCAGGGACGCGATCGAATGATTTTTGCCTTAAAAAAGAAAGCCTAAGCTTTCTTTACATCATAAATAACTCCTTGTAATAAATAATTAAAATAAAGAATAAACGTATATAAATTATCCCAGAAAAGTGGTTCAACGATAAAGTATAGCTCTTTATCTAGAATATTTTGAATTATCGTTTCTAAGAAATCTTGAAATTCTTGAACGGTAGCTAAAGCGATTTGACTAAGTTCATTTTGAAAAGCGGGGTCAATATTTTCATTATTGTATTCATCCAGTAATTCATCAAAACGTTGCTCAAACTCTCTAGCTTTTTGGATAATGGCTTCCTGAGAAGGATCAGCTAATCCCCCAATAAATTGCGCAATGTTTTTCATAGATAAAGAATAACGAGATTCGTAACCTAATACAAAAATAGGATTAATACTTATTTTTTCATTAATACGAGTTAAATCATTGATATATAAACCAATTTCTCGCAATATGAAGTTATAAAATAATGGATAGGAATAAGAAAATATTTCTTGAGTAATCATTTCATTTAAAAGCGAAGAAACAAAATCAAAGAAATTAGTAGCTAATATAATCGCATCTTCATTTAATTTTTGAATCGTAATTAACTGTTCTTCCGTTGGAGAAGGGGCAGTATCCACGGTTTTAATTGTACCCTCTTCTTCGGTAAGTACAGTATCCAAATCAATCCCAAATAACTTTTCTGTTAATAATTCAGTATCTAATGTGTAAGGCGTAACAAATATCCCTGTATCCCAAAAATCAGTTAACAAAGTATTATTGGATAATTCAAAAGTCTTTTTTAAGTATTCATCACACCGCTTCCTAAAGTCTCGAGCGGTATCGATATAACTTTGGTATTTTACTGGCAAAGATAATTCAATATTCACTGTAAAATCTCGAATCGTTCGTAAATAGAAAAGATTATCCGTTAAAGATTGTTGAACAAAAAGCGTATCATTAATCATTTAAACACCTCTCGTTAAACTATATGACTAACTAAAAAAAATATACAAACTGAATAAAAAAAAATATTCTGTTTCAATATAGGACTAAGGAGAGTGTCCTATGAAAAAGTTAACCTTAGTCGTTATGTTGTTTACCCTCTTTGTCCTTACCTCTAATCGAGTTGAAAAAAAATTAGAAATCCCTGAAGAATCGATTCGCTTTCGTGTGATTGCTAGTAGTAATAGTGAAGAAGATCAAAGGACAAAAGAATTAGTTAAGAAAGCTGTTCAAGAAGAATTATATCGTTCATTAATGAAAAGCGATAATATCGAAGAAGCCCGTCAAATTACAACAGAAAAATTACCCGAATATCGCCATATAGTCGAACAAACTTTAGAAGGAACAGAAAATAAATTTACTATTGATTATGGACTTAATTATTTTCCTGAAAAGATGTATAATGGCATTCATTACCCACCAGGCAAATATGAATCATTAGTGATTACTTTAGGTAAAGGCCAAGGTGATAATTGGTGGTGTGTTCTCTTTCCCCCGTTATGTTTATTAGAAGCTACAGAAAGTAGTAATTCAGAAGATATAGAATATAGTTTCTTTTTTCAAGAGATATTAGATAAATATTTTTAATAGTTTAACTAAAAGTAAAGCTTTCTACATAGTGTTAAGTAGGAGGCTTTTTTATGTCACTAATGATGATGTTTATGTTAGCTATAGGATTAAGCATGGATGCCTTTTCCTTAGCATTGATTTATGGAACTTTAAATATGAGTAAAAGTTTAAATAGTAAAATGAGTATTATGGTATCTCTTTTTCATTTTTTTATGCCGATTTTAGGGTACTACTTAGGTAGATGGATACTAAATATTATTGGAATTGATCCGGAAATTATTGTCGGAGTAATTTTTATTGCGCTAGCTATCGAGATGTTGTTATCGTTAAAAAAAGAAGAACAAGTAAAAATACTGACCAATATTTTTTCCGTAATGGTATTTGCCTTTACCGTAAGTATCGACAGTTTTAGTATCGGAATTGGATTAGGCGCATTAAAAAATGAAATTCTGATACCTAGTTTTTTATTTAGTATAACGTCTGGTTTATTTACCTATATAGGAGTAAATCTTGGGAAAACCCTAGTGAATAAATTAGGAAAGATAACTACTTTAATCGGTAGTTTAATTCTATTTATTTTAGGATTTTATTATTTATGGTAAAGTTTTGACAAAAAACAGAAGAATTTTAATCATAAATTAAAGAAATCTATAAAGAAATATGGTATAGTTAAGGTATAAGTACAAATGTAAGAAAAGAAGGGTGAAAAATGTTAGTAAATAGTAAAGAAATTTTATTAGAGGCCAAAAAAGGTCACTATGCCATTCCTCATTTTAATATCAATAACTTGGAGTGGGCAAAGTATATTTTAGAAGAGATGGAACATTTACAAAAACCAGTTATATTAGGCGTTAGTGAAGGTGCTTGCAAATATATGGGAGGTTTCGATGTCATCGTAGGCATGGTAAAAGGTTTGATTAAAGACTTAAATATTACGATTCCTGTTTGTCTACATGTCGATCATGGGACAAGCTTTGAAACTTGTAAGAAGGCAATTGATGCTGGATTTACTTCTGTAATGATCGATGCTTCTAAATTACCGTTAGAAGAAAATATTCGAGTAACAAAAGAAGTAGTGGATTATGCACATAGTCGTGGAGTAACTGTAGAAGCAGAAATTGGTCATATCGGTGGAACTGAGGATAATATTACTAGTACAAGTAATAATGCTCGTTTAGACGAATGTATCGCTTTAGTAAAAGAAACCAATATTGATTCTCTTGCGCCAGCCTTAGGAAGTGTACATGGTTTATACAAAGGTGAGCCTAATCTTGATTTTAAAACGATGAAAGAAATATCTGAACATCTTGAGGTTCCTCTAGTTTTACATGGTGGTACTGGGATACCTGAATATCAAATTAAAGAAGCAATTAGCTGTGGAATCAATAAAATCAATATCAATACCGAACTACAAATCGCTTGGCATGATGCTGTAAGTAAGTTTATAGCGGAAAATCCTAATGCTTACGATCCAAGAAAAGTAATCGGTAGTGGCGAGAAAGCAATCAAAGAAAAAGTAGAAGAGAAAGTAAATCTCTTTATGAACCGTTTATCATAGAAAAAATACAATATAATAGAGATACAGGGAGGTAAATATGAAAGTGTTAAAAATAAACGGCGGTAAAACGCTGAGTGGAACCGTAAGAATAAGTGGATCTAAAAATGCATCGGTTGCGTTAATTCCAGCTGCCATCTTAGCAGATGATGAAGTAACGATCTGTAATGTTCCAGAGATTACCGATACAGATGCGCTAACAGAGATATTAAAATATTTAGGTGCTGATGTAAAAAGAGCTAGTGAAAGTATTTTGATCGATCCTAAACCAATTGTAAATAAAGAAATTCCTGAAGAAATGTCAAACAAATTACGTGCCTCATACTATTTTATGGCAGTGTTACTCGCCAAGTTCAAGCATGTGGAAATGTATTTTCCAGGAGGATGTGCGATAGGAGCTAGACCAATTGATCAGACGTTAAAAGGATTTGAAGCTTTAGGAGCAAAAATCAAAGAAGAAAATAATAAATATACGATCGATGCCGATGAATTGACAGGAGCTCATGTTTACTTAGACATGCCTAGTGTAGGAGCAACGATCAATACCATGTTAGTAGCTGTTAAAGCCAAAGGTGAAACTATTATCGAAAATGCAGCTAAAGAACCAGAAATTGTTAATGTTGCGACCTTCTTAAATAATATGGGAGCCAAAATTACTGGAACAGGAACAAGCGAAATTAGAATTAAAGGTGTAGAATCTTTAAAAGGTTGTTACACAGAAGTAATTCCTGATCGAATTGAAAGTGGTACGTATATTATTGCGGGTGCATTAATGGGAAATTATCTAAAGATTGATAATATTATTCCTGAACATGTAGAGACTTTAATTTTAAAATTAAAAGAAATGGGAGTCGACATGGAAGTAGGCGCAGATTATATCTATGTTTCAAAAAAGGACAAGATGAAGCCAGTACATATTAAGACTCTTGGCTATCCTGGCTTTCCAACCGATCTACAACAACCAATTACCGCTTTGTTAACACAATGTGAGGGTGAATCCATTCTTCAAGAAACCGTTTACGAAAATCGTTTTAAAAATGTACCATACTTAAACAGTATGGGCGCAAATATTACGCAAAAACAAGATACAATTATGATTAAGGGAAAAACTAAACTTCAAGGAAAAACCGTGGAAGCAACAGATTTAAGAGCCGGAGCTTGTTTAGTATTAGCTGGATTAGCCGCTGAAGGAACAACGACAATTAGGAATATTGGTCCTGTTCTTCGTGGATATGAAAATATTATTGAAAAGCTTAATGAAATCGGTGCAGATGTAAAAATTGTCGAAGAAGAGTAAATGAGTAGTCTAAACTTCCTAAAAAAGAATACAATAATGATAAAGAAGATTCTTTTTACTTGGAGGTAGTATGAAAAAGTATCGAAAATATCTTATCTTATTAGCGATAGTCTTAAGTGTTTTTGGAATCTACCACGTTTTTGCGAGTAGCGAGATTAATTATATTGCGCTTGGAGATTCGGTGGCAGAAGGAAGAAATCCCTATGGAGAAATTGGGTATGGATATGCTGATTATCTAAGGGATATGCTAAATGAAAAGAAGAAACTAAATTACTATCAAAAGTATGCCAAAAGTGGTTATCAAACAAGGGATATGATCACAAAGATTCAAGAAGATAATCAATTAAAAAAAGATTTACGAGAATCAGATTTAGTAACGATTTCTATTGGGGCTAATGATTTTTTAGGAAAAATCGATATTAGTAATCTAAGTCTAGATATCATCAAAAGCTTTAAAAATATAATTGAAGAAATCTTTCCTGATGTAGAAGAATGTATCAAAGAAGTCAGAAAGTACGCAAAAGGAGATTTGATTATTGTCGGATATTATAATCCGATTCCCTTCTTGTTTAATACCAGTCAAAAAGAATTAGATGAATTGTTTGCTTATATCGACGATGAATATCAAAACATTGCGAAAAAATATGACGCAGTCTATATTTCCAATTATCAGCTGTTTAAGGAAAATAAGGATTTTCTTCCTAATCCTTTAGATATTCATCCTAATATTAAAGGATATCAAGAAATGGCAGAAAAAATCATGGAATATTTAGAAACAAACAAAGTCCTATAAAGGGCTTTTTTCATGAAAAAAAGCTTGCCAAAAGAAAAAATGTTTGCTACAATAAACTAGCATTTAATTACTATGATTGATTAGTCGATCATGGCGAAGAGAAAGCTCAATGATTCCTAGAATATCTAGGGTGAAAGGAGAGGAAAATATGAAAGCAGGAATTCATCCAAAAGTAGTTGAAGCTACTGTAACATGTGCTTGTGGAGAAACGTTTAAAGTAATGTCTACAAAACCTGAGATCAACGTCGAAGTTTGTTCAAAATGTCATCCATTCTATACAGGAAAACAAACAAGAGCTTCTAAGACTGGTAGAGTAGAAAAATTCAATAAAAAATATGGTTTAGACCAATAAACAAAGTCAATAATGGCTTTGTTTTTTTTACTCAGACAGGTGTAAAAAAATTAGAGGTAAATAAAAAGTTATGCTATACTTATCTTATTATCTACAAGGTTAACAAAAATGAATTGTGATATAATAAAAAATGGAGGGTAAAATATGAAAATAGGAATAGCTAGTGATCATCGTGGCTATAAATTAAAATCAAAAATTGTTGCATATCTACAAAAAAAAGGAGTAGAGGTAGAAGATGTTGGAACTTTTTCCACAGAATCTGTGGATTATCCAGTCTATGCTTTTAAATTATCCACTAGTGTTGCGGAAAAAAATGTAAATCTTGGTATTGCCATCTGTGGTAGTGGAATTGGTATTTCGATTGCCTGCAATAAAGTAAAAGGAATTCGTTGTGCCAAAGTAGATAGTGTTAAAGAAGCCAAACTTTGCCGGTTGGATAATGATGCTAATATTCTTGCTTTAAATGGTTCAATGCCAACATACAAAGCATTAGATATTGTTGATGCTTATTTAAATACAAAACATGAACCTGTAGAACGCCATGATAGAAGAATCCAAGAAATTACAGATTATGAGGAGAATAACAATGAGCGTTAAATTTTTTCTTTATGTTGTCGTAACAATATTAGTGATTTGGGCATTAGACGGAGTAAACATTAATCATATATTTAAAAAGAATCGTGTTGTTCAAGCTCGAGTTTTTTATGTGCTATTAGCTTTCGCACTTGTTCAACTAATTACATCATTTATTTATGACTTTTATTTAGCTTCAAAAATAATTTAAAAAAATGTATAAATCTTTTTTTATTGTCAACACTTTTAATGAGGTGAAGAAAATGAAAAAGAGATTAGTCCTAAAACCATTCGTCATTCCTACCATATATTCTATCTTTGTGGTTGCTTTAATTGTCGGACTTTTTGTATCGATCAATATGGGAAGTGAACAAAACGATGAAAATACCTATGTATCAGGTACGATATTAGATGAATATGTACCAGTAGTGAATACGACGGAACAAGAAGAAGTAACGATTGCGAAACCGTATATAAGTGAAAATGTAAAAATCGGAAAAAATTATTACGATTATCAAGATCAAGAAGAAGAACAAAAGAATTCAATCATCTATCATGAAAATACTTATATGCAAAATTCCGGAATCGATTACGTTCAAGATGATATTTTCGACGTAGTCAGTATCTTAGACGGCGAGGTAATCGAAGTTGAAGACAAAGAATTACTTGGCAAAAGTGTAACTATCAGACACAATAACGAAATAATAAGTGTTTACCAAAGTCTAAGCGAAGTGACTGTAAAAAAAGGGGATCAAGTAACAAGTGGACAAGTAATCGGCAAAAGTGGTACTTGTGAACTAAATAAAGAATTAAATAATCATCTTCATTTTGAATTGACAGTAAAAGGACAATTAGTAGATCCTGAAAACTATTTTGGAAAAAAATTATCAGAAATAGAATAAGCTTCATTCATAAAGCCGTCTAGTAAAAATATAATTTACTAGAAAGAGGGTATATATGAATAAAGCAATGATAGTAAGAGCCGAGACTTTAGCCGACTATATTATTCATACAAAAAGTACAATTAGAGAGACAGCTAAGGTCTATCATATTAGTAAAAGTACCGTTCACAAAGATGTCAAAGAACGTCTACTAGAAATTAATCCTGAAAAGTATTGTCAAGTAGAAGAAATATTCAAAAAACATCTAGAAATTAGACATATTAAAGGTGGTGAATCCACTAAGCGGAAATATTCAAAGCTAAAAGAAAAAGTATAGGAAGTGATAAAGTGCGTGATATTGGAATAGATTTAGGAACAACCAATATATTGATCTATGTTAAAGGAAAAGGCGTTGTATTAAATGAACCTAGTGTAGTTAGTATTGATACCAATACCAAAAAAGTATTAGCTGTAGGAAAAGAAGCCAAAGAGATGCTAGGAAGAACACCGGGCAAAGTAAAAGCAATAAAACCGATGAAAGATGGCGTTATCGCTGACTTTGAAATTACGGAAGAAATGCTTAATCGTTTTATCAAGAAAGCAATTGGAAAAAATATTTTATCTAAACCGAGAATCTTAATCTGTTGCCCTTCCAATATTACGGGTGTAGAGAAAAATGCGATCAAAGAGATTGCAGAAAGAACTGGTGCTAGAAAAGTATTTCTAGAGGAGGAACCTAAAGTTGCAGCAGTTGGTGCCGGTATCGACATTGCGAAACCTAGTGGAAGTATGGTAATCGACATTGGTGGTGGAACGACAGATATTGCGGTATTATCTTTAGGTGGAATAGTAACTAGTGATTCAATAAAAGTAGCAGGAAATACCTTTGATGAGGATATTGCGAATTATATCAAAGAAAAATATAAAGTAATTATCGGAGAAAAAACTTCTGAAGATATCAAAACTAGTATTGGTACAGTAATCAAAGATAAAAATAATCGTGAAATTGAGATTACCGGTCGTAGTGTTTCTAGTGGCTTACCGGAAACGGTAAAAGTGAACTCCAACGATATTGAAGAGGCTCTCCGTGAAGATATAAAAAGAATTATTCTTTCTGCCAAAGGCGTTTTAGAGAAAACTCCCCCAGAATTATCGGCAGATATTGCAGAAAAAGGCATTGTATTAACCGGTGGAGGAGCACTGATTAATGGCTTAGTTGGCAAGTTAAAAGAAGAACTAAAAGTTCCTGTCTTTATCTCAGACAATCCTCTAACTAATGTAGTAGAAGGAACAGGAATCTTATTAGATAATATATATTTAATCGATAACTAGAAAAATAGTTATCTTTTTTTTGCTTCTAAATAGGAAAAATATGGTAAAATGACTAAAAAAGGGGCCAAAAAAGAGGTGGTAGGATGATAAATTATATCATTTATGAAGATGAAGAAGAATATCGAAAAAAGTATATCTCGATAATCTTAAAATTAAGAGGAAAAGAACAAGAAGGTTATCGAATAATAGAACTAGAAAAATATGATGAAGAAACGAAAAAACAATTGGATGATATTCTAGGAAAGAAAATTTATATTTTCGATATCGAAGTTCCAGGAAAAAGTGGATTGGATTTAGCAAAAGAAATTAGAGAAGAAGGAGATTGGGAAAGTCAAATTATCGTAGTAACAACCCATGAACACTTAAGAACAACAAGTTTTACTTCAAGATTATTAATGTTAGACTTTGTTAGTAAATATTATGATTGTGAAAATAGATTAAAAGAAAGTTTAATTGTTGCGTTTGATATTTTAACGAAATATAAAGCGTTGACATTTATGACAGAAGGAGAAATCTATCAGATTCCTTATCGAGATATTTTGTATATAGAAAAAAGTATAAAAGAAAATGGATGTATTATAGTGACGAAGAAAGAACGAATAGAAGTAAAAGAAGCATTAGCGAAACTAGAGGAGAGATTAGATAGTAGGTTCTATAAGACACATAGAAGATGTATAGTAAACTTACATAATGTAAAACGCTTTGACTTTAATTTAGGAATAATCAAGTTTGAAAATCAAGAGATTGATATGTTAGCAAGAAATAATAGAAAAGATTTAAAAGATAAATTATGTGCAAATCAAATAGAAAACGATAGTGCAGAAGGGAATGAGCCACCCAATAAAGATGAAAGCATAAACTTAGTGGAAATGTATTGTGGAGTATGAAGTAAGGGATGAGTAAATGAAAGAGTTGGAGTTATGGATTAGCTGTGTGGTTATATCTTTTTGTCTTTTTATATTAGGAAATATTTTATTTGAGAAAAAAGAAAAAATGAATATAAAAACAATTGTGATAACATTAGTTTTAAGTATTATAATATCCGCCACAAATTTAATAAGCAAAAACACAATTGATAATATTTTAAAGTTAGTAATAATATTTTTTGGCTATACAAGCTATTATAAAATAATTTTTAAAGAAGATTTGTCAACGACAATATTAGCAAGTTTTATTATGTACTTAATAGTAGTTTTAACCGAAATAATAATTGATATTATAATATTTATCATTTTTAATATTACCAAAGTTGAAGAATTTTCAAATATACAACATACAATATGGGCAAATTTAATTATAGCAATAGTAAGTATATACTTTGCAAAAAGACATCAAGGAGCATTAGCAAAACTTGTAAAGGAAGCAAATTTTAAGAAATGGATACTACTAGTTTTATCCATCTTAATAATCATTGCGTTAGCAATAATATTGTATAATATGCCATTAGAAAAATTACAGGAAAATATTAATTTTTTCATAACAATGTTCCTAGTAATAGTATTTTGTATAATAAGTTTTGTGATTATAAAACAACAAAGAGATGTTAATGAAAAGGAAGAAGAATATAGAAAACTAGCTAATTATTCGCAAGTGACAGAGGGTGTATTAGAAGAATATAGATTAAACTTACATGAAAGTAGAAATCAATTAATTATTATTAGAAATATGATATTTACTACAAAGAAAAAAGAATTAAAGGAATATGTAAATAATTTAATTGATGCAACAGAAGTAAATAAGTATAGGTGGGTAAATGAATTAAAATATATACCTATTCCAGAATTAAAAGGCTTTATTAATTTTAAATTAATGGAAATGAGCAATAAAAAAATAGATATTGAAATCAATGTAGAAAGAAAACTAAAAAGTTCAAAAATGAAGAATTTAAAAATAAAAGACAAAGGAGATCTATATAATATCATTGGAGTGTTCTTAGATAATGCAAAAGAAGCAAGCTTAGAGAGTAAGGAAAAGAGAGTAGCGATAGAGATGTATGAAATAGATAACGATGTACATATTGTAATTGCGAATACTTACAAAGGAAAAATAGATATTGAAAAAATCAATGAGTATGGATACAGTAGTAAAGGAAAGAATCGAGGAACAGGACTACACTTAGTCAATAAGATAATAGAGAGAAATAGAATGTTTGAACGAACTACTTCAAAAATGGATGAATACTTCGTTCAAGAATTAACTGTTCATTTGGAAAATGTCCAGTAAGAAGAAAGCTTTTTCTTCTTTTTTTTGTCGCAAGATGTTATAATGACAATAAGGAGGTAGTGATAAAATGTTTACTCCGGAAATAGAACATATATTAAAAATAGTAGTAATTACTTTCTTATTTAGCGTATGTATTATGCCCCTGATGAAAAGAGTAGCTCATCATATAGGCGCAATTGATATTCCTAGAAATACGGAACATAATCGTCATATTCATAAAAAACCAATTCCTAAGCTGGGTGGTTTGGGAATCTTCTTAGCTTTTTTATTTGGATATATGCTATTTGGTCAACATAGTATTAAAATGAATGCAATATTAATTGGTAGTTTTGTTATTATACTAACTGGATTATTAGATGATATAAATGATTTAAGAGCCTCCCAGAAATTACTGGGACAGTTAGTAGCAGCAGCTATTGTAGTATTTTATGGAAAAATAGTAATTACGGATATTTCTGCTTTCGGAATGGTTTTCGATTTTGGAATCCTTTCAGAGATTATAACAATGCTCTTTATAGTAGCCTGCATTAATATTATTAATTTTACTGATGGTTTAGATGGACTAAGTGGTGGAGTAACTTCTATTTTCTATATTACAACAGGTATCATTTGCTTCTATCAGGGAAGAATTGGTACCTTAGAGTTCACGCTAACATTTATTATGCTGGGTGCAACACTAGGATTTTTAGTACATAACTTTTATCCAGCAAAAATATTCGCCGGCGATTGTAGTCAATTTATGGGGTTTATGATAGCCATTATTTCTTTATTAGGATTTAAAGGAACAGCATTAACTTCCTTATTTGTTCCAATCTTAATTTTAGGATTACCAATTTTAGACACCTTATTTGCGATTATCAGAAGGACACTTAGAGGACAACCTATTTTTGCAGCTGATAAAGAACATTTTCATCATCAATTATTAGGTATGAATTTTTCCCAACGAACAACAGTATTGATTATTTATGGAATTAATATTTTGTTCGCATTAACATCTATTTTTTACGTCTTAAAAGATCCTAAAGCAGCCTCAGTTATCTATATTATATTATTAGTAATATTTATCTGGTTTGTTTGCTATACGAGTATTATAACGGATAAGCGACCACCTAAGTTAAAGGAACTCAAAGCAAAGATTAAATCAAAAAATTAAATTGACAAATATTGGTAGTTATAGTAATATGAAATTAAATTTTAAAATATTAGCACACTTGAACATCTAGAAAAAGATATGAACATGAAACTATAAGAAATACTTATAGAGCCCCAATAGTCCCCAGCCCCTTAAAATCTAAATAATACAAAAAGACCCTTTGTGCTCACCCCACAGAGGGTCTTTTTTGCCATTGAAAAGAAAGTGTGAAAATATAATAAAATCAAAACGATATTTAAAGGAAGAGTGGTAGGATGATAAACTATATCATTTATGAAGATGAAGAAGAGTATCGAAGAAAGTATGTTTCGATAATATTAAAATTAAGAGGAAAAGAACAAGAAGGTTATCGAATAATAGAATTAGAAAAATACAATGAAGAAACAAAAAGACAACTAGACGATATTCTAGGAAAGAAAATTTATATTTTCGATATCGAAGTTCCAGGAAAAAGTGGATTGGATTTAGCAAAAGAAATTAGAGAAGAAGGAGATTGGGAAAGTCAAATTATCGTAGTAACAACCCATGAACACTTAAGAACAACAAGTTTTACTTCAAGATTATTAATGTTAGACTTTGTTAGTAAATATTATGATTGTGAAAATAGATTAAAAGAAAGTTTAATTGTTGCGTTTGATATTTTAACGAAATATAAAGCGTTGACATTTATGACAGAAGGAGAAATCTATCAGATTCCTTATCGAGATATTTTGTATATAGAAAAAAGTATAAAAGAAAATGGATGTATTATAGTGACGAAGAAAGAACGAATAGAAGTAAAAGAAGCATTAGCGAAACTAGAGGAGAGATTAGATAGTAGGTTCTATAAGACACATAGAAGATGTATAGTAAACTTACATAATGTAAAACGCTTTGACTTTAATTTAGGAATAATCAAGTTTGAAAATCAAGAGATTGATATGTTAGCAAGAAATAATAGAAAAGATTTAAAAGATAAATTATGTGCAAATCAAATAGAAAACGATAGTGCAGAAGGGAATGAGCCACCCAATAAAGATGAAAGCATAAACTTAGTGGAAATGTATTGTGGAGTATGAAGTAAGGGATGAGTAAATGAAAGAGTTGGAGTTATGGATTAGCTGTGTGGTTATATCTTTTTGTCTTTTTATATTAGGAAATATTTTATTTGAGAAAAAAGAAAAAATGAATATAAAAACAATTGTGATAACATTAGTTTTAAGTATTATAATATCCGCCACAAATTTAATAAGCAAAAACACAATTGATAATATTTTAAAGTTAGTAATAATATTTTTTGGCTATACAAGCTATTATAAAATAATTTTTAAAGAAGATTTGTCAACGACAATATTAGCAAGTTTTATTATGTACTTAATAGTAGTTTTAACCGAAATAATAATTGATATTATAATATTTATCATTTTTAATATTACCAAAGTTGAAGAATTTTCAAATATACAACATACAATATGGGCAAATTTAATTATAGCAATAGTAAGTATATACTTTGCAAAAAGACATCAAGGAGCATTAGCAAAACTTGTAAAGGAAGCAAATTTTAAGAAATGGATACTACTAGTTTTATCCATCTTAATAATCATTGCGTTAGCAATAATATTGTATAATATGCCATTAGAAAAATTACAGGAAAATATTAATTTTTTCATAACAATGTTCCTAGTAATAGTATTTTGTATAATAAGTTTTGTGATTATAAAACAACAAAGAGATGTTAATGAAAAGGAAGAAGAATATAGAAAACTAGCTAATTATTCGCAAGTGACAGAGGGTGTATTAGAAGAATATAGATTAAACTTACATGAAAGTAGAAATCAATTAATTATTATTAGAAATATGATATTTACTACAAAGAAAAAAGAATTAAAGGAATATGTAAATAATTTAATTGATGCAACAGAAGTAAATAAGTATAGGTGGGTAAATGAATTAAAATATATACCTATTCCAGAATTAAAAGGCTTTATTAATTTTAAATTAATGGAAATGAGCAATAAAAAAATAGATATTGAAATCAATGTAGAAAGAAAACTAAAAAGTTCAAAAATGAAGAATTTAAAAATAAAAGACAAAGGAGATCTATATAATATCATTGGAGTGTTCTTAGATAATGCAAAAGAAGCAAGCTTAGAGAGTAAGGAAAAGAGAGTAGCGATAGAGATGTATGAAATAGATAACGATGTACATATTGTAATTGCGAATACTTACAAAGGAAAAATAGATATTGAAAAAATCAATGAGTATGGATACAGTAGTAAAGGAAAGAATCGAGGAACAGGACTACACTTAGTCAATAAGATAATAGAGAGAAATAGAATGTTTGAACGAACTACTTCAAAAATGGATGAATACTTCGTTCAAGAATTAACTGTTCATTTGGAAAATGTCCAGTAAGAGCGAGTTTTAAAGATAAAAAAAGAAGATATCACCAATCTTCTTTATTTTTCAATCATTTTATTTGGCATAGAAGGTTCATCTATTAATACTATAACACACGCAGTAGTAGCAGCACCAGCAGCTAGAACTCCAACACCAGATAAAATCATTGCTAATAATTTTTTCATAACGCTCCTCTTCATTATTTAGAAGCACTGATTACATAATTTTTATAATTATTATATGGTAAGTTAAATAATTTATATATATATGGATTAATCAAGGCTCCTTCTATTAGCATCGCGCTAGCGAGAGAATTTTGTAGAAAAGTATCTTTTGTTATAAAGATTAATACAGTGTATAAAGAAGCAATCAAGACCGTACATACTTTGTATAATAACCTACGCTTCTTATGGATTAATGGTCTTTTAACAGTATCCGCAGGTGCATACAGTAAAAAATTAATCAAGCACACAACAGATATTGCCACTAGAACGTAATTGGGTAACACCAAGGATTTGCAGAAAAAAGGTACTAGTAAAAAAGTAATACTAGAAGAAACCCAACACATCCAGCTTTTGGTTGCATGGAGACCAAATCCAGTCAATCTTAAGAAATTAAACAAAACAAGTAAGATGACAGATTCCTTAAATATACCAAGTAATAAAGAAATTCCTAAAATAACGACTAGCTTAGTAATAGACAGATATGTTGCCTCGAGACCATATCTGATTTCGTCTAATTTATCGTTATCATAATCAGGATATATCTCTCTTACCATTTGTAAAGACCTTCCTAAGAAAAAACTTTTCAAAATTCTCCCTCCTAACAATGCCAATTACACTATAACACTTACTTTAATTAAAAAGTAGAAATTTGTCGTGAAATGTCGAAAATCGCTTCTGAACGGTTAAAAAATAGAGAAAGTGGGTAAAAATTAACCGTTCAGAGTTAAATTTTGACATTTCAGCAAAAAAATACAAAAAACGACAATAGAATATGCTACTATGAATATGCGCAGTAGTTGGTGGTTAGCACGGGAAGTTGGTGATGAGCACTAGGCGTCATAGAATTATATAAAGAAGGTGAGGTGGCAGTGATGAGAGGAACCGTAAAATGGTTCAATAACGAAAAGGGTTATGGATTCATCGAGTATACTGAGGACGAAGATATCTTTGTACATTACTCAGCAATTAAACAAGATGGTTACAAAACTTTATCTGAGGGACAAGTTGTAGAATTCAAACTACTTGAAACAGCTAAAGGCTTACAAGCTTTAGATGTGGTCGTTATTAAAGAACTTGTAACTACCAAATAGGTAGTTTTTCCTTGCCGACGTGTGATAAATAATATTTGTGCATTCTCTTCCTATTTTTTTATAAATATGTTATTATATTAAATATAAGGAGGGATATATATGGATATATCTATCAGAGGAAGT
This sequence comes from uncultured Mycoplasmatota bacterium, assembly GCA_900543675.1. GTDB lineage: Bacteria > Bacillota_I > Bacilli_A > RF39 > UBA660 > Alloscybalousia. The sequence continues at coordinate 33,246 of UQRY01000005.1, read as the reverse complement.
AAAGTTACAATTACGAAAGCTATGGAAGAGTATGCGACAGAAAAATTAAAAAAATTAGATAAATATGTCGAAAGTCCAGAGGACGTAAAAGCTACTGTAATTGTCAAAATTCCTAACCACTTACATAAAGTAGAGATAACAATTCCAATGAAAACAATTATTTTAAGAGCAGAAGAAGAGAAAGAAGATTTCTATGCCGCAATTGATGTACTTGTAGACAAGTTAGAAAGGCAAATTAGAAAGAATAAGACTAGATTGCAATCGAAAAAGTTAAAAGAGGCTAAAGAGTTTGCCTTTGATTATATTGAAGAAATGCCAGAAATAGAAGAAGACACCAAAATCGTGAAAAGAAAAAAAGTAGAAGTAAAACCAATGGATGAAGAAGAAGCAATTTTACAAATGGAACTTCTAGGACATCAGTTTTACCTATATAAAGATATTGAAACAAATGAACCCACAGTCGTTTACAAGAGAAAAGACGGAAATTATGGGGTTATTGAGGCAGAATAAGGAAAGAGGAAAGCACTATTCAATTAGTGCTTTTTTTTCGGGAAAATATAGTAAAGAAAATAAAAAAAGTCTATACTATTAATAAATGGTGGGTGTTAGTATGAAAGAAAACATAGTAAAAAATAAATATCTATATTTAGGAATAATTTTATGTATTTTAATCATAATCGCAATCTATATAAATTTATTTACAACGGAAGAAACTTTTTATAAGATAGAAATCTATCAAAAGATAAAATTATCAGATATTATAGTAGATCGTGATCTTAGTGAAGATAAGGAAATTCAAGCAACTAAGCTAGGAAATCAAGAGTTTTCTTATCAATATATCGAAGATGGAAAAAAGAAAACAGGAAAAGTAAAAGTAAGGGCAGTAGATAAAACATCTCCTCTCGTTTGGTTAGGCAGTGTCTATCCAGTAAACAAGGGGAGTAAGATAAATTTAGAAGAAGCTATCTTATGTATGGATAACCATGACCGTACCCCAGATTACTATATAGAGGGAGATTACAATCTTAACGAGGTAGGAGACTATCCTTTAACTTATGTTGCTACCGATGATAGTCAAAACGAAACAAGAATAAATTTTACCTTAAGAGTAAAAGAAAAAAGCTCTGATAACAGTAATAGCAATAGTAGTACGAATCGTCTGACTTTAGAAGAAGTAAAAAACGATTATTTAACCGATGATACAACTTTAGGTATTGACGTTTCTAAGTGGCAAGGAGAAATTGACTGGCAAGAGGTAAAATCGGCAGGAGTAGAATTCGTAATGATTAGAATGGGTACCCAGCAGGGACATGGGAAAGATTCAGTAATTGATCCTTACTTCAAGAAAAATATAACAGGAGCTAAAGAAGCAGGATTAAAAGTAGGGGTGTATTACTTTTCTTATGCGGCTAGTATCAAAGAAGCTAAAGAACAAGCTGAGTGGGTTGTGAATGAACTAGCTCCATATGAACTTGATTTACCTGTTGTTTTCGACTGGGAATGCTATGGAAATTTAAAAGAATATAAATTAAATTTATATGAATTAAATGAAATGGCTAATCAATTTTTAGAACGAATAAATAGTTCTGGTTATCAAAGTATGTTCTATGCTAGCAAAAATTATTTAGAAAAACTCTGGATCTATATAGAACATGATATTTGGCTAGCCCATTATACAGATAAAACGAATTATGAAGGAGATTATCTACTATGGCAATTTACTAATGTAGGAAAAATTTCAGGAATTGATGGTAATGTTGATATTGATTTAATGCTACCTTGAAAATAAAAATAATTTATAGTATAATAGAACCGCTTTTTAGGGGGTGGCATAATGGAACAAGAATGCCCAGTTATTGTGGGTCAAAATACTAAGGTGATTGACTTGGGAAATTTAGAAGATATTGAATTGATTCAATTAGAAGATGAAACTGTTCCTCCTTTAAAAAGGGATAATTATCACCACAGAGTGAGTGGTTATTGGCTGAAAAGAGGAAATAAAATTTACTATTTTAAAGTACCTATATTTGAACGACAAATCTTAAAAGAGCTAGTAGGGGAAAAGATAACTCTTTATTTTGGCCTGCCATCTGTTCATTACCAACTAGCCAAGATGAAAATTGAAGATCAAACTGTCTATGGACTTCTTTCACAATATACTAGACAAAAAGATAAGGAATACATGTTACTTAAGGATTGGGCAGTCAAAGAAGGATGGGAACAACAAAACTTTTTACGTTTTTTAAATGAAGGCTATGGTGATCAACCACTATTAGAAGAATATAAAAAGTTACTAGTTAGAGAACTATATACCCAAGAAGAAGATCGTCAAGATGATGAAATTATTGTCGAAATTGATCAGGGAAAAGTACGATTATCTCCACTTGTCGATTATGAAGAAGAATTTATACTAAGAGGGAAACTTGATCCAATAAAGATACCTTGCATTCAAACCTTCGACATAGAAAATATTTCCACTTTATTAACAGTAAAAGCTGATAAAAATTTTGAACATTATTTCAATCAAGTAAAGAAATTGAAAATAAATAAATTATTAACAGAATTAAAAGGAGAGTTCAATTTAAGGCTTCATCCCATCGATAGAAAATATTATCTGGATTATGATGCTGGAATAAAAAAACATCTTAAAAAGTATAATTTATTCTAAAGATATCAGAAATGATATCTTTTTTTGAATTGTTTTTCCACAAAAACAGTGGAAAACCTTTAAAATCAAAAAAAGAATTGATATAATATCAAACAGGAGATGGTAACATGGATTTATTAAAAAAATTATTCGATCACGAATATAAAGAACTAAAGAAATTTCATCGTCAAGCTGACCAAATTGTCGCTTTAGATGAAGAAATGCAAAAATTATCGGATAAAGAATTACAAAATAAAACGAATGAGTTTAGAGATAGATTAGAAAAAGGAGAAACTCTAGAAGATATTTTAGTTGAAGCTTTCGCAGTAGCTAGAGAAGCTTGTTTCAGAGTAATTGGAGAAAAACCATTCTATGTTCAGATTTTAGGTGCTTTAGCTATTCACTATGGAAATATTGCGGAAATGAAAACTGGTGAAGGTAAAACATTAACTTCAGTAATGCCTGCTTATTTAAATGCCTTGCCTGGTGAAGGTGTACATATCATCACTGTTAATGAATACCTAGCTGATCGTGATGCTAACTGGATGGGCCAAATTCATAAATTTTTAGGATTGACAGTTGGAATTAATTTACGTGAACTATCACCAAAAGAAAAACAAGAACAATATGCTTGCGATATTTTATATTCGACAAACAATGAAATTGGATTCGATTATTTAAGAGATAACATGGTTATCCGTAAAGAAAATAGAGTCCAACGTCCACTAAATTTTGCGATTATTGATGAAGTCGACTCAGTATTAATTGATGAAGCTCGTACACCACTTATTATTTCTGGCGGAGAAATGAAAAGTGCTAATTTATACATGGATGCAGATCGTTTAGCCAAATCACTAAAGGAAGATGAATATGTTTATGATGAAAAAACAAAAAATGTTTCCCTTAGTGAAGAAGGTGTTAAAAAAGCGGAAAAGATGTTCCACTTAGATAACTTATATGGCTTAGAAAATTCAGAATTAGTTCATTACATTAATCAAGCATTAAGAGCGAATTATTCTATGCATAAAGATGTAGACTATGTTGTTCAAGACGGTGAAATTATTATCGTTGATCAATTTACAGGACGTCTAATGAAAGGTCGTGCTTATAGTGACGGTCTTCATCAAGCAATTGAAGCTAAAGAGGGCGTAAAAATTAATCAAGAAACCAAAACTTTAGCCACAATCACATTCCAAAATTTATTCAGAATGTATAAAAAACTATCTGGAATGACCGGTACAGCTAAGACAGAAGAAGAAGAATTTAGAAATATCTATAATATGTATGTTATTGAAATACCTACGAATAAACCAGTCATTCGTATTGATAATCCTGATCTTATGTTTTCTACTAAAGCCGGAAAATACCGTGCAATTGTAAAAGAAATTGAAGAACGATACAAAAAAGGTCAGCCAGTCTTAGTAGGTACTATAGCTATTGAGACTAGTGAGTTAATCAGTAACTTGTTAAAACAAAAGAAAATTCCTCACGAAGTATTGAACGCCAAAAACCATGCACGTGAAGCAGAAATTATTGCGAAGATTGGTCTTGGGAAATCAGTAACTATTGCTACCAACATGGCTGGACGTGGAACAGATATTAAACTAAGTGACGAGGTAAGAGAATTAGGTGGTTTATGCGTAATCGGTACAGAGCGTCACGAATCACGTCGTATCGATAATCAGTTACGTGGACGTTCTGGTCGTCAAGGGGATCCTGGATTTACTCAATTCTATGTATCAATGGAAGATGAATTAATGGTTCGTTTCGGTTCTGATAGAATTAAAGTAATGATGCACAATTTAGGATTTAGTGAAGATCAAGCAATCAAGAGTAAAACCTTTACCAAGGCACTATCTTCAGCTCAAGCTCGTGTAGAAGGAAATAACTTTGATATTCGTAAACAACTTCTTCAATATGATGATGTCATGAACAATCAAAGAGAAATCATGTATGGAAGAAGAAATAAAATCCTAGATAGTGAATCAATTCACGAAACAGTATTAAAGACAATTAAAAATCATATTTCAGATTTAGTAAATTCTCATCTTTATCCAGAGGGAAGATTAACTAATGATGATGTTAAAGAAATCGTTGAATTTGCGAACGAGAATCTAATTAATCAAGATATCGACAAAGAAGAAATAGATAATAAATCTCCTGAAGAGATGATTGAATATATTACGGATATTGTTACACATGAGTATGAAGAAAAATTAAGAGATATTCCCGAAGAAGTAAAAGATGAATTTGAAAAAGCAATCAGTCTAAATGTAATCGACCACTATTGGACTGAACACATCAATACAATGTCTCACTTAAGAGAAGGAATTTATTTAAGAGGTTACGGTCAAGAAGATCCACTTCGTGCTTATACAATGGAAGGCTTTGAATTATTTGATAAGATGATGCAAAAAATTGACCACGATGTAACTATCATGTTAATTAAAGCAGAAATTAGAAGAAATATTGAAAGAAAAGAAGTATCAAAAACCAAAATTACAAATGATGGCGGTAAAGAACAAGCTAAGAAACAACCAAAGAGAGTTCAAAAAGTAGGTAGAAATGATCCTTGTCCTTGTGGGAGTGGAAAAAAGTATAAAAATTGCTGTGGCAAAAATGCATAAAATAAGGGTTTGCACAGTTTAAAAAATTAAAAATTATGCAACCAAATTAAGGAAAAGTCAGTTTTTGAACTGGCTTTTATTTTTAAGAAACATACTGCAAGAAGCAGGAGTATGTTTTAAAATATGATGAGCAGATTACCCATCTTTTCATTCATTGTGTATTCAACTAATTGATATTTTACTTCATGGTTTGGAAAAACTATCTCTTTCAGAACAAAAATTGATAAAATTGATTTTTAATGCTATATTATCACTAAGAAAGGAAAATTTTTATGTATTTAGAAGAAATTACTTATTACAGAAATAGCTGTTGTCCTCAGTTTACACCCATCAATTATTTACTTGAAACTCCTGGCTTTTTTCATAGCGATGATGAAAAAGCAGTAATGCTATCAGAGTTACCAGCTATATTTAAAAAGCATAATATACCTTTATGTCGCTATGAATTTCTTTTGTTTTTTAATCCTAATGATAATATAGCAGACACCTTTGATATTGAAGATGTACTTAGTTCGATAGATAGTACTGATGAAAAAGAAAGAAAAGATGCCTTATTAACTAAAGATTTTTTAGACTTCTATAAAAAATTAGAACATATTAGCTTTTATAATAATCAAAGAATTATAGATAAAGCAATTAATGAAAGATATGGTTATTACTACAATAAGTATGATAATAACGGATTTGAAAAATTCAAACAACATTTGATGAACAATATTCCTGATAGTGGTTTCTTTGACATAGAGCCTTTGACTGATGAAGATTTGGAAAAATGTAAACCAAGTTGGGTAGACTATAAAGAACAAGAGTTAAGGCGTCATTTTTATCATATAAAAGAGACTTTTCATGATGCACCTGCTAAGTTTTTAAGTGAAAGATTTTTTAGAGTATATGGTATTTTAAAGGATAAATATGGAGAAATAGAATTTAGTAATGCATCTTTAAATAAAGATGGTTACTCTATTATAGATAGAGCTTCATCACTTTATTTAAATGATATTATTTATGAAAAAAGTCCCACACGTTTCTATAAAGACTATATACCATTTATCCACTTTAGTGATGATCTTTATGATGATTTTATAGAACCATTTAGAAATGTCTTTACTGAATCAGGTTGGGATGAGTATAAAAAACAAATAGAGAGTGATCGTTTTAAAGGTAAAAAAATGTGGTGTGGTTATGCTGAAAGAATAGAAGATGTTATAGATGTTTTAGAAGTAGAAAAAGTAATATTAGAACAAAATGGTTACAAAGATGCTGTTACTTTATTACCAAAGTTATTTCAAGATTATTTTAGATTCGCTTTAAAATATGATGAAGAGATAGAATACTTTAAAAATAGTTTTAAAGATACTTCTGATAAGACTGCAGCAGTATATAATATGATTAATTATTATGGAATAGAGAATATTCCAAGTGAGTTAATAGCTTATCTTATAAATAATGCTTTTATTAACCATAACACGATTAAGAAAGTAAAGGTCTACAAATAATTAAAGATAATGATATATACAATGTTTTAAAACTCTAGAAAATTATAGTATTTGTTCTAAAGTTAAAGTTGTAGTATATTTTTATTAAGGAATGAAAGATTATAACGCTTTTCTTCTTTATTCAGAAATAGAAAAATAATCGAAGGAGTGTTTAAAATGGGAAAAAGAACATATGAATCAGATATAATAGCCATGGCTTTACTATATAGAAAGCAATATGTAGGAACTGACATGTTATCTTATGATAAAGCATTGGAATTTGATGCGATAATAAATGAGAATTTAGATAATATGAATTCTAAATTTAGTATTGGACCTAGATGTGAACAAACATCCGAATTATACAGAGTACTACAAGATGAAAGTGGTAATGTATACGCAGTAATTAACCCCAATGCGGATTTAAAAAAAGCCTGGGAATGGCATATTGGTTGTTTACCTATTGATGTAGTCATCGCTGCTCATCAAGAAAATGCGTTAAAAACAATTGGTTTGAGATCAGTAGACGGTAAACTAACTAACCAAGAAAATCCCAAAGTAAAACAAATGAAATTAAAGTAGTTTATGAAAACAATGTTACTATTTTGTTACCAAAATACATAAGGTAATCTCAACTATGAAGAATAAATTACTTTATAAAAAATTTTAGAAAAGATAGTGAATAAATAAAAAAAGATGCTAGTACCTTGATATTGGCATCTTTTTTATGGCCCAAAACATGGAAAGATAAAGGAAAACATAAGGATAGTTTAAGAAAAAATAATTTTTTCAAAAAAATTTAAACTTTTTTCTTTCTTAAAATGTCTAAATATATAGGAGAGGAAAGTAGGAAAAGCAATGAAAAAGAAAACAATTATTATAGGGGGTATTATTTTAATAATTGGTTGTATTACTGTTAGCATTGTTCAAGCACTTGTTCCGGATAAGGAATCAAACGATCACGAAATCGTAGAAAAGCCTAACCAAGACGAAAAGACAGATGAAGAAGAGCAACAAGATCAAGAAGAAAATGATGATACAGGAGAAATCATTTTAAAGCCGGATACTCCTCATAATAATAACGAATCATCAAATAATTCTGAAACTATAGAAAAAGAACCTTTTAATCCTGTTGTTTCTCTACAACAAGAAGTGGATAATTCTTATTTTGATGATAGTGTATTTATCGGTGATTCTAGAACCGAAGGTTTTATGATCTATGAGGATATTAACTCTATATCCTATACACATAAAGGGTTAATGGTAGATACTATTTTTACCAATCCAATCGTTACGCAAAATGGAGAAAAGTTAACCGTGATGGACGCCCTAGCCAATACTACCTTTAACAAAGTGTATATTATGCTGGGAATTAATGAAACTGGCTGGCAATCTAGTGACTTTTTCATTCAAAAGTATGGAGAGATTATCGATGATATAAAGAAAATCAATCCTAATGCGACTATTTATATAGAGTCCATTTTACCAGTTACTCAATCTGTTTCAACCAATCATTCTTATATTAAGAAAGCTAAGATTGATGAATATAATCAGTTACTCATGAAAATGGCAGCTGAGAAGCAAGTATATTATCTAGATATTTCATCTGTCTTATCTACTAGTGAGGGGTATCTACCTGATGACGCCGCAGCAGATGGAATTCACTTAAATAAGCAATATTGTGATAAATGGTTGCAATATTTAAAGACTCATTATATAGTAAAAAATTAGGAGTGATCGTATGAAAAAATATATAGTAATTCTTTTAATGATATTTTACCTTTGTGGATGTGATAATCAAGCAAATACTTTTAATCCCAATGAGCTAGCGACTGATCTATTAACTGAAGTAGAATTCGAAGATAAGTTGACAAAGTTTGAAGGAAACATTGCGAAATTATATGACTTACCAGAAGTAGAAGACTATGTAGTTTATGTAGGAAGTGGAGCTACTGCTGAAGAAATTGCCATTATTACTTTAAAAGATGAGAAGGATGAATCTGAAGTGAAAGCAGCCTTGGAAAAAAGAGTAGAGGAACAGAGGCAAAGTTTTGCTAATTATGTACCAGAGGAAGTAGCTCGTTTAGAAAACAGCATTATCAAAAGTAATAGTAAATATGTTGTCTTATGTGTATCTAATGATGATGTGGCGGAAGATATCATCAATCAATACTTATGAAACTAGATTCTAATACAGATAAATTAATTATTGACTTTATTAAAGATAATCAGGAATATTTCTACAGAATTGCTTTTCGCTATGTTAAAAATCAAGATCAAGCTTTAGATATTGTCCAAGAAGCAATAGTAAAAGCATTACAGAAAAGATACACATTAAGAAACATCGAATTTTTAAAAACATGGTTTTATCGTATATTAGTAAATGAGTGTTTTTCTACAATAAAAAAGAGTAAAAAACTACTGTTTTTAGGTTCCTATAAAGAATTTGAAACTTCGTTAAAAACAAGAGATCAATATCATGAAGATGATGATTTATATCACGCTATGGATCTCTTAAGTCCCAAACTAAAAATGATTGTCATTTTACGTTTCTATGAAGATATGAGAATAGAGGAAATCGCAAAAGTCACTAAAACTAATGTTAGCACAGTAAAATCTAGATTATACAAAGCCCTAAAACTTTTAAAATTGAATATGGAGGATTTCGTATGAGTAAGAAAAAGAAAAAAATTGCCATTCCTAAAGCTCTTGATGATGTGGTCAATCAAGCCATTTATGATGGACTTAGTCTGCTACCAAAAAAGAGAAATTACGCTAAAGTAGTTAGTTGTTGTTTTATTTCTTTCTTTGCTGTTTTTGTGACCTTATTAAATACGATACCTGTATTTGCAAAGACAATGTTTGAATTGGATGTCATTGGAGATATATGTAAGATATTCACTTTTAGAGAATATCATTTTCAAGAAGAATTTGAATACATCGATGTTTGGATTCCTCATATTGATTTAGGTCAAGATAATGATTTAGAAAATAGAGTGAATTTAGAAATTAGTAAAATCATCGATGAAGAGGTAACTAATGCTAAAATTAGAGCCAAAGAATACTATGATGCTTTTGTAGCTACCGGTGGAGATCCTGAAGAATTTCAACCAATCTATGTCAAAATTGATTATGAAATTAAACAATTAAGTACCAATGTTGTTTCCTTTATTATCAACAAAAGTGAAACCCTTGCTAGCGCTTATAATACACAATATTATTATAATATTGATTTAGAAACTAGTCGTATTTTTACATTGAGAGATTGGTTTGGTAATGACTATAAGAAGATTATTGCCGAAGCAATTAACAAACAACTAATGAAGATGAGTGAAGAACAAAGAGAAATGTTCCTGATAGAAACTTCTATTGAAAATTATATCGATGAAGATCAAGAATTCTATATTAATAAGAAGAATCAAGTAGTAGTTGTTTTTCCAAAATACGAGGTTGCAGTTGGTGCATTAGGTACTTTGGAATTTGTTATTGAGGGTGAATAATTGTGCTTTTTAGTAGTCAAGTATTCTTATACTTCTTTTTACCAATCACTTTAATTGTTTATTATCTTAGTCCCAGAAAATTTCGTAATTTTGTTTTACTAATCGCCAGTTTAGTTTTTTATGCCTGGGGAGAACCAGTATATATTTTAATTATGCTTTTTTCTACAACATTTAACTATGTTAGTGGACTATTCATTGACAAATTTCAAAAAGGTGCGAAAAAGCATTATGTTAAAGTTGTTTTAATTGTTTCTATAATAGGAAATTTAGCCGTTTTAGGATTCTTTAAATATAGTAATTTTTTAATTAGTAATCTCAATTCTTTATTTGATTTAAATCTTTCTTTATTATCCTTAGCTTTACCAATTGGGATTTCCTTTTATACTTTTCAAACGATGTCTTATACGATAGATGTATATAAGGAAAGTATTCCTGCTCAAAAGAATTTTATTTCTTTTGCTACTTATGTTACTCTATTTCCACAATTAATAGCTGGTCCTATTGTGAAATATCGTGATGTTAGCGAGAGTTTAGAATCTAGGAAAGAAAATATTGAAGATTTTTCAAATGGGGTAAAACGGTTTATTTTAGGATTGTTTAAAAAAGTTATGCTTGCCAATAATATTGGATTTATTTGGGAAAGTATAAAGAGTACTTCTTATTCTGAAATGTCGATGTTGTTAGCTTGGATAGGCGCAATTTGTTTCACTTTACAAATTTACTATGATTTTTCTGGTTATTCGGATATGGCGATAGGACTAGGAAAAATGTTTGGTTTCCATTTCTTAGAAAATTTCAATTTTCCTTACCTTTCAAAAAGTATTACGGAATTTTGGCGAAGGTGGCATATATCTTTAAGTTCTTGGTTTAAAGAATATGTGTATATTCCTTTAGGAGGTAATAAAAAAGGAACTAAGAGAACAATTTTAAACTTATTAATCGTATGGTTTTTAACTGGATTATGGCATGGAGCTAGTTGGAATTTTGTTGCCTGGGGATTATATTTTGGAGTTCTATTGATTATAGAAAAATTTTTTCTTGCCAAGTATCTCGATAAAATCCCGAATATCCTCAGGCATATTTATACTTTAATTTTAGTAGTGATCAGTTGGGTTTTATTTGCATGTTCTACTTTGGGGGATGCGGTAAACTATTTGAGTGTAATGTTTAATTTTAATCATACAATAATTGATCAACAAACAATCTATTTACTTTCTAGTCATCTTTTATTATTTTTTGTTTGTATCTTAGGGTGTGGCACTATCGTTAAGAAAGCGAGAGAAAAATTACTCGAAAAAAAATGGTATCTACCTATTGATGCGCTACTACATTTAATCCTATTTTTTATTTCTTTAAGTTTTCTAGTAGGAGCTACGTATAACCCATTTTTATATTTTAGATTTTAGGAGGATATAGTGGAAAAAATACTGAATTACTTATTTTCTTTTGCTTTTATCATATTTCTAACCTTTATGGGATTATCTTATTTTTTTAGAAGTGGTCAAACCTTTTCAGAAAATGAGAATAGGGTACTTCAAACTTTTCCAAAGTTCTCTACTGAGGATTTATTAAGGGGAAGTTTCATGGCAGATATAGAGGGTTATATCAATGATCAAACCTTATTTAGAGATTCTTTCATGGAATTTAAAACAGCTATTTTACTTTTAGCCGGAAATAAAGATATTAATCAAGTTTATATTGGAAAAGATGGCTATTTATTTCAAAAAGAATTACCTAATCAATTTAACACAGAACAGCTAAATAAAAATTTAGAGTATATCAATGCCTTTGCGGCAAATGTAGAAATTCCTGTTTCTTTTATCTTAGCTCCATCTTCATTTTCTATATTACAGGATAAACTTCCTAAATATGCCACCGTCGTTGATGAAAAACAGTTAATTAATAATCTTTCATTAAGCAATGAAAAAATATCTTTTGTTGATATTGTCCAGCAGTTAGAGGCTCATCGAGAAGAATATATCTATTATAAGACAGATCATCATTGGACTAGTTTAGGAGCCTATTATGCTTATCAGGCTTGGCAAAATAAAAAAGGTTTAGATAGCCAAATAGAGGATTACAAAATAAAAGAACTATCTTCTACTTTTAAAGGCTCCTTGTATTCTAAAGTGTTAAATAAAAATAGTGCGATGGATAAAATTCTAGCCTTTTATCCAAAAAAGAAAATAGAATATGAAGTAATAGTTAATTTTAATCAAAAGGTAACTGATTCAATATATGACTATGATAAACTAAAAACTAAAGATCAATATCAGGTATATTTAGGAGGAAATTATCCAGAAATTACAATTCATACCAGTAACCATAATAATCGTTCAATTCTAGTATTTAAAGATTCTTTTGCTAACTCTTTTCTCCCCTTTTTGGTAAATGACTATGAAAATATCTATGTAATTGATTTAAGATATTTTTTAATCGATATTAACCAATATATGAAGGAAAGAAACATTGATGAAATTCTATTTCTCTATAATGTGACTAATTTAGCAGAAGATACCTCCTTAAAAAAATTGTCAATAGAATAAAAGAGTATTATCTATCTAATCAGATACTCTCTTCAATTGACATAAATAGGAAAATATATACTCCATTTTCTTCAAAAATGAAGAGGTAATAATTGAAATATCCACACAAACTGTGGATATTTTTTTTCTGATTATGATATAATTTTACTGGAAAAATAATAGAACTAACAAACCATAATTTAATTCCAAATTAGTAGAAAAACATTTCTGCTCTTTCAGTTTTATGGTAAAATTTGGTTAAATGGAGGAACGGAAAATGAAAGCAGATTTACATGTACATTCCTATTATTCAGATGGGACTTGCAGTATAGAAGAATTAATTCAACAAGCGAAAGAAAAAGGTCTTGACTGTTTCGCTCTTACTGATCATGATACTCTCCAAGGAATAATCGAATATCACAAGAAAAAACTAGATTATCCAGTAATTGCTGGGGTAGAATTAAGTACATATCACCTAGGAAAACCAATTCATATTCTTGGTTATTGTCGTCATAACGATATTTCCAATAGTGGTGAATTAATCGACTATTTGAATAAAATGAAAGAAAAAAGAGAAAAAAGAATCAAGAAAATTTTAGAAAATTTAAAGAAGTTTTATCAGCTTGAAATCGATTATAACGAAGTAAAAAAGAACAGTCATGGCAATATCGCACGACCTCACATCGCTAGAGAGATCGAAAAGAAATATGGATATACCTATCAAGAAGTATTTGATCGGTTTTTAAATGATGAATCCAAAGCCTATGTAGAAATTGAACGCTTAGAAACCAAAGAGGGAATAGAATTACTTCACCGCAACCATATGATCGCTGTTTTAGCCCATCCGATGTATCTAACAACAACTTCCATTGAAGAAATCATTGCTATGGGAATAGATGGTATAGAAGTAAATTATCCCGGACAAACTAAGGAAGAGATAATGAGTCAAATAAAAGATAATCATTTATTACTAACTGGAGGTAGTGACTATCATGGGAGCTTATATCAAGATAATGACTTAGGATGTATGGTAGTTGAGGATCAGGAGTTAGAGCGTTTTTTAGAGCGATTAAAAATTCAATAATGAAAAAGTAATAAATAGAGGATAAAAGAAAGAGGAGAAAAATATGGATAAGAACGAAATGAAAAGAATAATCGAAAAAAATAAAAAAGAAATCGCTGATTTATGGAGGTCACTTTGACATCGAACAAAAATTAAAAGAATTAGAAAACTGTGAAAAAAAGATGCAAGATGTCAATTTTTGGAACGATAAAGAGGAAGCAGACACAATAATTCAAGAGATGAGTGAGTTAAAAAATGTAACTTCTGGGATTAAAGAACGAAGGGATAAGAATCAAGAAGAAGCTGAGTTGTTAGAACTATTAACGTTAGAAGAAGATACTAATTTAGAACACGAACTAGAACAAGAAGTTAAAGAAGAAGAAGAACAATTAGAAAAACTTTCGATTCTACTATTATTAAATGGCCCTTATGATAAAAATAACTGTATTCTAGAAGTACATTCTGGTGCTGGAGGAACAGAAGCCTGTGATTGGGCAATGATGCTTTACCGAATGTATTTACGTTACTGTGAAAAAAAAGGCTATAAAACCACTGTGATTGACTATCAAGAAGGAGAAGAAGTAGGAATAAAAAGTGCTTCCATTAAAATAGAAGGAACTTATGCCTATGGATATTTAAAAAATGAAAAAGGTGTGCACCGTTTAGTTAGATTATCTCCTTTTGATGCTGCAAATAAAAGACATACTTCTTTTGCTTCTATAGATATTATTCCAGAATTTGATAATACTATTAATGTTGAAATCAATGAAAAAGATCTAAAAATAGACGTCTACCGTTCTAGTGGTTGTGGGGGGCAAGGCGTAAATACAACCGACTCCGCAGTTAGGATTACCCATTTACCAACTAAAACCGTAGTAACTTGTCAAAACGAAAGAAGCCAAATTCAAAATAAGGAACAGGCTATGAAAATGTTAAAAGCCAAGCTTTATCTTATGGAACAAGAAAAAAAAGAAAAAGAGTTAAATGAGATTAAAGGAACTTATCAAAATATCGAATTTGGTTCACAAATAAGAAGCTATGTTATGCATCCTTATTCTATGGTCAAAGACTTAAGAACAAATGTAGAAACAAGTAATGTTTCTAAAGTACTAGATGGAGATTTAGATTTATTTATTGAAGCAAGTTTGAAAGGAGAATAGTATGTGGCCTTTTAAAAAAGAAAAAATAGATACACAAAATATTGTGAAAGAAATTAATGCGAAATATCGATTACGCCGTTACTTAGAATTAGTGATTGGTTGTTTTTTAATCGCTGTTGCCTTCAACTTGTTTTTACTTCCCAATAACATCGTTTCAGGTGGAGTAAGCGGTTTAGCGGTAATAGCCAAGAATTTATTAAATATCAATCCTTCATATTTTATCATGATTAGTTCCCTTATTTTATTAGTAGTGAGCTACTTTGCTTTAGGAAAAGAAAAAACAGCAGGAACAGTACTAGGTTCAATTATATATCCCTTATGTGTAAATCTTACGGAAAACATCTCGAGTTATATCCAAGTAGGAGATGAACTATTACTTGCGGCAATCTTTGGTGGAATCCTCTATGGCTTTGGGGCGGGACTTGTATTTAGAGCTGGTTTTACGACTGGTGGTACCGATGTTATTAATCAAATAATTGCCCAATACGGAAAAGTAAGTATGGGAAATGCTATGCTAATGAGTGATGGATTAATTGTTTTAAGTGGTGTATTTATCTTTGGTGTCAATAAATTAATGTATGCGATTATTGTTATTTATTTAGTAGGACTATTGACGGATAAAGTATTATTAGGAATATCCGATTCTAAAGCATTCTATATTATTGCTGAGGAAGAAGAAAAAATTCGTGAGTATGTATTAAAGGAATTAGGACATGGGGTTACGATTTTTGACACTAAAGGTGGCTTTATGAAAGAAAAACAAAAATTGTTATTCTGTGTTATCCCTACGAAAGAATACTATCGGTTAAAAGAAGGAATTCATGAAATTGATCCTAAAGCTTTCTTTGTCGCAACCGATGCTTATGAAGTATCTGGAGGCGAATAAAATGAAACTACTTAGAAAAGGAAAAGAAACTACCAATACCATTATCGAAATTGTCCGTAAGAAAAAACTACTCAGTCGCTATACAATTTTAATCCTTTCTTTATTTGTTTCAGCTTGTTATTTTAATTTACTACAGCTACCTACAGAAATTGTTACCGGAGGTACAAGTGGCATTGCCATTATTATCAATGCCGTAACCGGAATCAGTCCTTCATTAATCATCTTTGTTCTTTCTGTCGTATTACTGATCATTGGCGCTATCTTTTTAGGAATTGAAAAAACATCAGGCGCGTTGATATCAACAATCATTTATCCTATTTTTGTAGAATTAACCTCACAGCTTGGTAATTATCTAACCGTAGATTTGTCAGATAAGATTTTGATCTCGATTTATATTGGTATTTTATCCGGAGCAACAACTGGTATGGTGTACAAAGTAGGTTTTAGTAATGGTGGTTTTGCGATCATTAGTGAAATTCTAGCCCGCTATAAGAAAATTTCGATTTCTAACACTAGTTTTGTGACCAATATGATTATCGTAGCAGTAGGTGGATTTACTTTCGGTTGGGATATGGTCATGTATGCTGCTATAATTTTATATATTTATAGTATTGTGTTAGATCGAGTATTAATCGGCGTATCTAAAAATAAATGCCTACATATCATGACTTCCAAAGAGGAAGAAGTAAAAGCCTATATTATGAATGAACTTCACCATGGAGTGACTATTTTTGAAGCGCGAGGAGGATACCAAGAAAAAAGAAGAAAAGCCTTAATGACCGTAATTCCTAATCGTGAGTATTTTAAATTAAAAGAAGGAATTAAGGCTATCGATAATCAAGCTTTCTTCATCGTAACAGACTCTTATCAAGTTTATGGTGGTGAATACCGAGAAAAAGAATTATAAGAAGCAGAAACATAGTGGCTTCTTTTTTTCTTGGAAAAGAAAATGACAATGAAATGTGTGAAATTGTGGAAAGTCCTATAAATTTGTCGAAAAAAATGTTATAATATTTTTCATAAAAATAGATAAGAAAATATGATAATTAGGTGGTAAAAAATGGAATTAATAAGAATAAAGGATGTTAGTAAACAATACCGAAATGGTGTTACCGCAATATATGATCTTAATTTAAAAATAAAAAAAGGCGATTTTGTCTTTATTATCGGTGGAACTGGTAGTGGAAAAAGTACATTGATTAAAATGTTATACCGAGAGGAAAAACCTACAAAGGGAGAAATTATTGTCGGTGGGTTAAATGTTGCGAAACTAAGAAATGGAAGAGTATATAAATTAAGAAGAAAACTAGGAATTGTTTTTCAAGATTATCGTCTTCTTCCTAAGTCAACGGTCTACGAAAATGTAGCTTTTGCTTTAGAAGTTATTGGAGCCAAGAAAGAAGAAATTAATCAAAAAGTATTAAGAGCTCTAGAATTAGTTGGTCTAAAAGGAAAGGTCAGAAATTATCCTGATCAATTATCTGGTGGGGAACAACAAAGAGTAGCAATAGCAAGAGCAATTGTTAATGAACCTAAATTACTACTTTGTGATGAACCAACCGGAAATCTTGATCCAGAAATGAGTATGGAAATCATGAAAGTACTCGAAGAGATCAATCAAACCCTAGGAACAACGATCGTTATGGCTACCCATGATAAGGATATTGTTAATAAAATGAATCGGCGAGTCGTGATTTTAAAAGAAGGTCGCCTTGTAAAAGACGTAGAGAAAGGAGGCTATGATGATGAAGCCATTTAGAATGTTTTTTAGAAGCATTAGAGATGCCTTTAAAAGTGTGTTTAGGAATTTCAGCCTATCTTTAGCTTCTATCTCTTGTATCGCGATTACTTTAGTTATTGTCGCAATTGCGATCATGGCTTCTCTTAATGTCAATAATTTCACTAAAGTAATTAAAGAAGATGTTACGATTGTCGTATACGTAAACCCAGAGGTTGCCTCATCAGAAATAGGCACAATAAAGGCTAAAATCGAGCAACTAGACAATATCGCAACAATTGAATATAAATCAAAAGATAAATTAAAAGAAGAAATGCAAGCTACTTCTCCCGCTTTAAATGAAGCAATGAAAAATTGGAGTGATGATGAAAATCCCCTAAAGGATACTTTCTTAGTAACAGTAAAGGATATTGAACAAATCGACGAAACTAGTGATAAGATTGAAGAAATGAAAGAAATTGATTTTACTGACTATGGAGAAAAAATGGTTAACAAGTTAATATCTACCTTTAAGATTGTTGAAAAAGTAGTAGTTGTGACAGTTATCGCGTTAATCGTCGTTACGGTATTCTTAATTATCAATACAATCAAGTTAACAATCTTCTCAAGAAAAAGAGAAATTTCTATTATGAGATTAGTAGGAGCAAGTAATTTTACTATAAAAATGCCGTTCGTTATCGAAGGTATGGTCCTTGGTATGTTAGGTTCTATCATTCCTATCGTAGTTACCATGTATGGCTACTTTGCCCTATACAATCATTTTGACGGAGAGCTATTTTCTCCATTATTAAGAATGATTAGTCCAGAACCATTTATTTATATCGTATCATTAATCATTTTAGGAATAGGAATCGTTGTTGGTATGATTGGAAGTTATCGAGCAGTAAGAAAATATCTCAAAGTATAATAATATAAAAAAGCAAAGGAGATGATAAAGTGAAGAAAAAAAATTGCTTTCTGTCAGGATTATCCATCTTGTTGATAGTAAGCCTAATAATCATGCCATTTACTTCAGTAAAAGCAGAAACACTCCAAGACTATAAAAATCAGTTAGCTAAATATAAAAAAGAACAACAAGAAAATAATGATAAAATCAATGAAACAGAAAATAAAATAGAAAGCTCTAATCAAGAAATTGAAAGTATTAAACAAGAATTACAAGATATGACCGCAGAAATCGAACAAATGCGTCAAGATATCATAACCTATAATAACGAAATTAAAGAAAAAGAAATCGAAAGTAAAGAAATCATAGCTTATTATCAAATGGCTCAAGGCGAAAATTTATATTTAGAATATGCGTTTGGGGCAGAAACCATTACAGATTTAATTTATAGAATGTCAGTTGTGGAACAATTAGTAGAATATAATGAAAATACAATTAAAGAACTTAATGATATGATTAAAGCTAATGAGCAAAGAGAAGTAGAATTAAATCAAAAAGAAGAAGAAATGACCCAAAGACAAGAAGAACTTACCAAACAAGTTACTGATCTAACAGGAGTAAAAGCATCTTTGAATGAAAACTCTGTATCAGTAGATAAACAAATAAAAATTTATGAAGAACAAATAAAAGCATATGAAGAAATGGGTTGTGAAGACAATGATGTCATTGGACGTGATTGCGCTACCACAAGCAGTGTTGCGGGCTGGTATCGTCCTATTGAAAGTGGCTATGTAACAAGTGAATTTGGTTACCGCTGGGGAAGTCTTCACCGAGCTGTTGATGTATCTAATAAAAATCCGTATAATACTAAAATATATCCAGTAGCTAATGGAACAATTTCAGCTAAATATAAAGACGATTACGGAGCATTAACTGTAGTAATTGAACATAAAACCGCATCAGGCCAATACTATTCTTCTCTTTATACTCATATGAGCCAATACGCACCTAATATTTATGTAGGAAAAAAGGTTACGACTAATGATTATATTGGTTACATGGGCGCAACTGGCTATGCTTACGGCCCTCATCTTCACCTAGAAATCGCACCTTGTAGATTATATAACCAAGCCGATAAGAACTGTAATACTTGGAGTAAATACGTAAGCTATGTTACAAGAATCTATAATAATGGTACCTTTACCGGTCCAAGGGAATTAATCTACTTTCCTAAACAAAATGTATTCTTTTCTGGTAGAAGATAAAAGAAAGCGATCAATTTAAGATCTGCTTTTTTTTGGAATAAAAATAGTATTGGTGATTGAAAAATATAATCCTTGCATCCATATATTTTAAGTGATAGAATAAGCGTATAGATGAGGAAACCATCTTAAAGTGAGGAGAAAAAATGAAAAAGAAAATATTAATTGGGGTTCTAGTTGTAATTATTATCGCTGTAGTTGCTACCTGCTATTTTGTTTTTAATGATGGAAAACAAGAACAAAAACTAAAAGATGAATTACTAGAAATCAGCAATTTGACTAATGTTACGCCAATTGACGTCGATGCAATTAATAAAGAATTAGAGGAAACAATAACCACTGGAGATTATGCTACGGTGGAAAAAGCGATGAAAAGTTATTTGAAAGATAGTTTTGACAATATGATTAGAATCGCTGAATTGCTAAACGATGAGAAAATTACCGGAATACTTACTGCAGAAAACTATCAAGAAGACGGACCAGACTTTGTAGAAACTAAAGCTTATATTACTTCCACTATTCAAGAATTAGAAACAAGAAAAAATAGTTATCAAGAATATCTTACCGAAGAAAAAGCCATGTCCTATATCGAAAATAAAGGATTAGATGATTATTACATTGATTTTTATAAAACAGAAATCGTCAAAGATATGGAAAGTGATGATACAACAGTAGCTGATTCGATTGATGGAGTAATTGAAATACTAAGAAATTCTGAGAAAGTAATTGATTTTCTGATTACCAATAAAGATAATTGGAAAATAGAAAATGACAGTGTTGTCTTTAGTAATGAAGAATTATCTAACCAATATATCAATTTGATTTCACAGATATAAGAGCGTGAGCTCTTTTTTTGTTTCTTCATTTACAGAAAATTTCTTTTCCAATGAAAAAAGAGCTGTTATAATAATAGGAAATCAGGGAGAGTGTTGTATGATGCTAAGGGGAAATATTGAAATTTATCAAGAAATAGATAAATGGCAAGCTAAGTACAAACTAACTCCAGAAGAAATAGATGCCCTATATTTAAAAGATGGAGTCACTACTAAATCCTTAGAAAGACAACTACAAGAATTAGAAAATAATTTAAAAGCATTAACCCCATCACGAGAAGAAAGATTACTCCAAGCGATGTTTGGTGTAGAACCCCATAAAGATGAAGAAGAAGAAAAACAGAAACTCCAAGAGGAAATCCAACATCTTAAACAAAAATTATCTGATCCAGAGAGCCTTCTCGTTTATGCTACATCGCGAAAGAAACCTCGTTTAAGAACATATCCGACTAGTAATACAGAAGAAAAAGTATTTCAAGCGAATCTTTATTTAGCTAGAAAGCTAGCAATGATCTACTATTATAAAAGCGATAAAAACTATGAATACGATGATTTATTTCAAGAAGCAAGCGAAGCTCTACTACAAGCTACTCACTACTATGTTCCCTTAGGAGAAGCAACTTTCAAAACCTATGCTACTAAATGTATAGAGAATCGCTTAAAAAAAGTAGTATTTCCTAAAAAGAAAAAGAGAAAACGATTAACAAGAAAAGAATACTACCAACAGGAATTAGATAACCTAGAACGATTATATTTATATATAGAAGCTAGATACATTCAAAAAGATAATCTTTTTTTGGTAAACCATTATCCAGGTGCTTGGCGAAAGGCAATTAGAAAATGGAATAGTGGAATTAAAATGTTTAATCGTGAAGTGCAAAATTTAGGTGAAGAAAATAGAGTACAGCCTAAAGTGAAAATCAGAAAAGAAAATTCTTATGAAAAATTTTTAGAAGAATTAATTTGCTTAGTAAAAGCCACTAATTTAGAAGAACTTATTGATGAAGAAGATCGCAAAATGGTAAACTCATTACAAAACTTTAAGAAGATTAATTCAAAAGATAAGACGGTATTTACTATGTTAGAATATATTCGTATTGCGCGAAAAAAATTAGAGGATATCCAATTGTATTTAGAAGTAGAAGCGTCTCTTCGTAATCAGGGACAAACGCCAACACTAGAATTAATGGAAAAAGCTATGAATGAACATGTAAAAGAGTTAAATTCTATGATTCGTTTTTACCAGAATGCACCGAGTTCCGCTAAGATAGAAGCCAATATATTGGATAGAACATGGTACAGTATAGAATATTATGACCTATATAAAGTCGATATCTTCAATCCAGAAGATCGGGCAAAAGAATTTGAGGATATCCGAACTTTGATAGTAGCGACACATAAAGAACCGCTTGATGAAGAAAGTATGATCAGAGAAGTTCAACAAGAGTTAATGGAAAGAAAACAGAAAGTATCTCAAGTAGTAGCTAGTGAGAACAAAAAGATATATGCGGAAAATAAGAAAAGACTACAATCTCACCAAGCCCTTCAAAGAAAAGGTAAGTATTATCGTAAATACACGTTAAAAGATATCCAAGAAATAGAAAATAACATTATGATTCAGGAAAATAGCCATGAAGAATGGATCACTGAAGTTGAACAGAAAGAATCAACCACAACTCTCTCGGTAGAAGACGAAGCTATTCAGAATGTATTTTTAGAAGATTACTATAAAAGCTTAGAAGAACTTCCTGAACAAGAAAAAGAAGTCTTGAAAAGATGGTACAATTTTCTGGGAAAACATGAAATGAACGCCAAAGAGATTGCGGAAGAGTTAAATATTTCTCCTAGAATAGTCTATCAGAAAAAAGAACAAGCGTTAAAAAGGTTAGCTAAAGTAAAAAGATTAATAGCGTATCAAGAAAACGAATAGAAAAAAGAGGTGAAAACATGAACTTTGATTGGCATATTTCTCATTATAACTATCAAGAAAAAGAAGACAATTTAAAAGCAAGTGCCTCTGGTGTTGTCAAAAGCGATAAGTTTTTTCCGATATTCTTAACTGAAGAAAAAAAGAAGAAAGTATTCAAGCCCCTATCAAAAACTAAACCTTTTTCCACTCCATACTTTGCGTATAGTGAAGTATTTTGGTCAACTGTAATTCATGATTATTTTGATCCACAAACTCCAGTTTATAAACTTGCGATTTGTGAAAATATAGAAACTGAATACAAAAACAAATATCATCATGGAACAGAAGTAGATTTATTAGAGAAAAAAGAACAGAAAATAGTAAACTTATACGAAGTCTTCCTTAAACATCCTGATCCTAAAGTCAAGATTAAAGACTATATTAATTTCTGTGAAAAAGTTTTACGATTATCGCGCTATTCTTGATTCAGAGTGGCTACAAAAAAATCCCCATTTAGGGAGGCAATTAGCCTATCAAATTCTTTTATCCATATTAAAATTAGATCAGAATTTTCACTATGAAAATGTATTATGGTGGGAAAAAGATGACCAGATAACTTCTATCGCACCATCTTTGGACCATGAGTTTTCAACGATGTTTCTTTACCTAGATCAATTGGATAAGAACCGTGATCGATTAAATAGAGGATTATCTTCTTTAAGTGCCCCTAAAGAAAAGGAAGGGGATATTTTTGCACCCTTTTATTACGAAGCTTTCGCTGAATTAGCTAAAAATTTAGATTGGATTGTCACATATTATCCAGATACTGCTATTCTGTTTTTAAAAAACTTAAAAAAGTGGCTTCATGACTTGAAACAGAATCCTTTTCAACTAGAAGATCATGGATACTTAGTTCCATTTAATAGTTATAATTTCGAAGTAGGCCAGGTATTATATAAACAAAATAATCCCCAATTGGCAACTAATATAAAAGAAAATTTAACTCAACATAACCCAGATTTAAAAATGATAAATCAAGTAGTATATGATGAAGTTCTACTTACTAGCTGTACATTAGAACAAGAAATAAAAAAGAGACTAGTAATGATGTAAAACCTATTTAGTAGACAAGAAGCTGGGATTCAATTTTCAAAGAAAAACATCGGTTACAGAAAGTAATCAAATAAACATAACAAAATATGGGTAGAATGGAATAAAGGAACCCCAAATAGAAAACACAAGAACCTATCGATATTGTGAATATGGTAGCTTTTTTATGTACTGAAGAAGCTAGATATTACTAGCCAAAATATTGGTGTTGGTGGTGGATACACTTTCTAATGAAGCATAAGCTTCTTTTTTTTGTTATAATGATGGTGTGAAGGAAAATGAAAAGAAATAAATGGTTAATAATTTTAGCGATTATCGTAATTTTAATTTTAGGCATAGTTTACTATTTTCTAGATTACTATAATTTAATTCCTAAAAAATATTATAGTGGTGAAGACTTTAATATTGATTATGTATATAGTGATCATGATCAAGATAAAGATGGGGTAGATGACTATGTTGATTTGTTAAATGGTGCACGTAATTTCGTAGAACAAAACCCTAAGTATAAAAGTGAATACTATGACGGAGGATATCCTCCTCCAGGAATAGGTGTATGTACAGATGTTGTTGCTGCCGCTTTCCTAGAAGCAGGTTATGATTTACGAGAGTTAGTTGATCAAGACATTCGAAATCATCGCGAAGCTTATCCAGAAATTAAAGTAATAGATAAAAATATTGATTATCGACGTGTCAGAAATTTAAAAATCTTTTTCGACAGAAATGCTTCCTCTTTAACAACAGATATGAAACAAATAGAAAAGTGGCAAGGTGGAGATATTGTTATTTTCCCTAATCATATTGCGGTTGTTTCTGATCGAAGAAATAAAGAAGGAATCCCTTATATTATTCATCATGGTGGTCAACCTGTCTATGAAGAAGATGCACTAAAACGTTATAAATGAAATATACTTGGTCACTATCGAATAGACTTTTCTAAACTTATATCTAAGGAAAGTATTAACTGATTACCCAATCATCCTTAAAAAAATTAGTGACTAATAAATTAACGATTCTAATGATTATGTAAATATAATACGAATTCTTTAGCTTTCTCTTGAAGACTATCTGGTAAATAAGTTTTCGCTAGTAAAAAGTCACAAAACCATTCTTTTCGCCAAGTAAGTAGTTGTTTAAATAAAGTTAGTTTTTCTTTTTGATAGTTAGGCTCTATTTGTTCAATATACTGCATAAATAAATCGTTAAAAGGATTGATATGATTATCCATCCATGGTTTAATTCCAGCTAATCCATAAGAATGAATAATCTTAGGATCTTTTCTTGCTTCTATTGTCTCTTCTAAAGTAATTTTTCTTTTGTTAGGATTATAAAAAAGTTTTTCTTTTTTTGAGCTGAAAATATAAGAAAAGGGAGAAAGATTATAGGATAATGGTAACCATTCTGCTTGATTATCCAAAACACAATTTAAAATATCTTGATCTGGATAAGTTAACGGAATATTCTTGTTTTTCTGGATGAAATTAATGATTTTTGTTTGATAATCCATCTTTTTCCAAGTATCTAGATGAATGTACATAACCCCAGAATTAAAGTAGTCTTGAAGATGATTTAAGTTATTATAATAGGAATTAGTAGTTTCATCTCTTACTACGTATATTCCTTCTGTATATTGCTCTAGAGAAGTTAAGTCTCCAACAATAATTGTATCCGCATCTAAATAAAGAAGATAATCAATCGTATCCAAACTAGATTTCATAATTTCTTGAAAAAATAATCTTGAATTAGCTACCTGAGTACCATGCCAAAAGGGTATTCCATATTGGGATAAATTAAATTCATCAATGGGATATAGATGAAAGGTGGCTTGAGGATATTGGCTGAAAAAACGCTCTATTTTTTGATAATCAGCATCAGAAAAATTCTCTATCATAATATGAAAATGCAAAGTTAAGATTTTAGCATTCTCTATTAAAGAAAGGATAGAAGCCAAAGTGATTGTTAAATAATTAGAATTTGTTGCATATAGTACATGTAAATTTTCTATTTTAATCACTCTCCTTTAGAATAAATAGTATAGTTAAAACAATCCCAATAAATATATTTATATATTATACGATAAGATGACTAATTTAAAATATTAAAATTTTACTGATAAGTAAAAAACATCAATCCTAATTCAAAGTACAGTAGAAGAGTTAAGTAAAAAGTTGTAAATAACCAAATTTTAGTAAAAGTTGAGTTAGTAAATATTAGGGGATAATGTATAATAAAAGTGGTGAAGAGATATGCAAAAAAATAGTCGGATGATCAATCTATATGAAAAAGAATATTATCAAGAGGTTTTAAAAAGAACAAGCATGCTTCAACAATGGATAGAAGAAAAAAAGAAGATGATAAAAGAAGACTGTCCAACAGATATGCGCTATTCTGTTCAACTGGATGCTTTAGATAATTATATTGTAGATTTATATGAAAAGGGTAATTTAAATAAATTAAATCAGAGCGACTTAAAAGCTTATTTAAATATACTATATAAAAATAGTAATGATTTATATATTTTGCGACACTCTTTATTATTTAGTAAGCAATATAGGGAAATATTTTTTCAAGAACCAGAACTAACAGAGCTAAAAAGACGTAAACAAAATGCCTATGAGCGGGCAATAAAAATATATCAAAAAATAAGAAATAACGAAAAAGTAGAAGAATATGACTTACAATTTTTAATTACTTACATTTCTGGAATGATTGGTTATGCGACCAAAGGAGGGAATAATGTCCTAGATAATCTTTTTCAATATTTATTAAAGAAAAAAGAAAGATGCGCAGAAAGAACATTTATCCTTAATAGAAAAGAACTTTCTTATCCAAATGATGTCTAACTATTGTTGTAGAGACTTAGATATTCCGTTAACTAGTGTCTATCTTAGTGATAAAGACATAAATGGGAATGAATTAAAAAATAAAAATATAAGTGGAGTTAACTATGGGAATTTCGGAGTAATAGGCATAAATAAACAAGTATTAGAAAAAGAATTAAGTAAAACGAAAACTTTAACCCCAACTCAAAGTATGCTATTTGTAATATCCCATGAAAATCGTCATTCCTATCAATCCTATCATGTTCATCAACCTGAAGCTAATCTAGCTGTCTTTGAAACGATTAAAAGTGATTTGTTTAGAAAAGAACTATCTACCGATGAATTTGACGAGTACCGTAAAAACTACTTTTTTAATGGCATGGAAAATGATGCTAACTGTTGGGGATATATATTTTTAGAAGATGTTTTGCATAAAAATAGAATCGATAAGTCCATGTATGAAATAGAAATAGATACCAATCTCATAAATCTTCATCAACAACAAACTGTGGGCTATAAGACAAATGGGAATAAAAAACGTCAAATGGAATATTTCGATGTGTATCATTTAAGTGAAATTGTAAAAAAAAGACCCGAATATGTGAATGAATACCCTATGCTTCAAATTATGTTTACTAAATCTGGGGAAGTGAAACCAAATCAAGAATTATTTAAAGGACTAATCGACAAAGAGAATCATCTTGATATGGATAAATATGAAGTGGCTAGAGATTTTGTGTTAAAAGCAATGGATCAAGAAATAGAGAAACAACAAGTAGAAAAAATGAGTACGGAAGAAAAATTCGATTACTTTATTGTTGTCTTCACTTGCCTACACCAAGAGTTAAAGAAATTAAAAAATGCAACAAGAGTAATTGGTAAAGATGAGCGTTTAGTTGATGCCTACCAACACATCATGCCAAAAAGAATCAAAGTAGTAAGAAAGCTTTTACAAGAGATCAATAAACATGCTGAATTAATTGATGACTTAGCTAGTCTTGAAAGATATGGTGAGTATGGAAGAGACTTATGGATGGCCGAAAGAGGGATAGAAGACTTAATTAACAGTATAAAATCTCCAATCAAAGAAAGTAGCGAACAAATCCCAAGCGATATCGCTGTTGAATTATTAGAAGTGTCTCAAAGTGAGGTGAAACCAAATGCCGCAAGAAGAGGAGTATGAAATCGTTGATGAAGAAAATGATGTAGTAGATATAGAAGACAATTTAACTATTGAAGATAAAATAAAAAATTTATCATCAGAAGATAAAGAAGAGTTAAAACTTCAACTTATTTCTATGCTACTTGAAGAGGATAAAGTGGATGATGCCATAAGTATAGCTGAATATATGGATTAATATAAAATAATTTAAAATGAAAAGGAATAAAGTGTTATGTTAGAGTATGTTTTATTAGAAGGAGAAGAAATAAAACTTTTATCGGATAAGTCATTATTAAAGGTGGAAGATAAAGAAATCCCAATCACTACTTTAATTACGAATCAGAGAATGATGTTGTTTGATTACCCAAAAGATGAAGAATCCTTTCGGTCTGGACCTCAAATTAATCCTATAGTGAGAATGAAGAAGGAAATTATATTAGAAACTCCATTATCTGAAATTGAAAAAATAGAGGATATAGATAAGGAAAGTAAATATATTTTAAAAAGTGGAAACTATTTTTACTTAACAGATAACAAAGTTACGTCATATATTCATTCTTATATGATGAATGTAGAAAATAATGAAGAGAGTAAATAATTTTTTCATCAATTCAGAATATTTACTTATACTAAGAGGATCAATTTAACACTTAGTATAGATAGAGGTAGTATATGAAAAAAAGAAATTGGTATCTAATAGGAGTAATAGAGTTACTAATAGTAACTGCACTGTTTTTAGTAATAAAAATAATTTTAAATGTTGTAGGTTACGATTTTCTAGGATGGGTATACTATGCCTTACTCTTTCTTGTCAATATTTTTCTCATTACCTATTCACTGATCTATATAAATAAAAAACAAGGAAAGATAGATGGCCTCATAATTAGTATTTTCTTACTTATTATAGAAATCCCTATTTGCCTTGTTGCTTCTTCCCTAATCAGTATAGTCTTCAATTTCCATCATGAAGAAATAATTATCATAAACAATGAAAGATACATAAAAAGCTATGATGCGTTTGAACTACATCCCAAGCCAGATTATTATGAATATATTAATCCCTTTATTAGAAAACAAGAGAAATTAAATTATGATTTAGAAATGGATCCAAATATTCAGTAAAAAAATCGCTCTAACTATAAAAAAATAATGAATGAATTTACAAAAATATGGATTCGTTTCTATAAATAGTTAAGAAAAACATAACTTTCGCTATACGAAGTTATGTCTTTTTGTTTCTTGTAGGAATTAAATTGTAGCAAAGAAATATGAACTCTGTTCTATTGTACAAAAAATAAAAAGATGATAGAATATTCCGTGAAATTAAAGTTAAGTATTATTTTCTTTTTATTTCAAAATCAAAATTAGTAACTTTTACTTACATAACTTGATGTTGAACTATTTTTTAAAGAAGTGTTACACGAATTTTTTTATAAAATTTACAAAAAGGTGATATATATGTTCAATTTAGTATCAAAATTTAAACCAAGTGGTGATCAGCCAGAAGCCATTAAAGAGTTAGTCGCAGGAATAAAAGAAGGAAAGAAAAACCAAGTTCTATTAGGGGCAACCGGTACAGGTAAGACTTTTACGATGGCGAATGTAATTCAAGAGGTAGATAAGCCAACTCTAATTTTAGCTCACAATAAAACATTAGCGGGGCAACTATATTCTGAGTTTAAAGAACTATTCCCTGAAAATCGAGTAGAGTATTTTGTTTCCTACTATGACTATTATCAGCCAGAAGCCTATGTTCCTTCTACAGATACCTATATTGAAAAGGATTCTTCCATCAACGATGAAATTGATGAGTTGCGTCATTCTGCTACCAGTGCATTACTTTCTAGACGAGATGTTATTGTTGTTGCGAGTGTTTCTTGTATCTATGGTATTGGTGAAGTTGAAGAGTACTTAAAGAAAATGTTAACCGTTAATGTGGGGGATATTATCAGTAGAAATCAAATTCTAGCTAAACTAGTAGAAATGATGTATGAAAGAAATGACTTCGATTTTAAACGTGGAACTTTTCGAGTTAAAGGGGACACTCTAGAAATCATCCCAGCTTATCAGAGTACCAAAGGAATTAGAATTGAATTCTTCGATGATGAAGTAGACAGAATCAGTGAAATTGATATTTTAACTGGAGCGATTATTCAAAATAAGAAAACGATCAGTATTTTCCCAGCTAGCCACTTCGTAACAAGTGATGATAAACTACATGAAGCAATCCGTAGAATCAAAGAAGAACTCGCCGTTCGTTTGAAAGAATTAAAAGACAACAACAAGTTACTTGCAGCCGAACGATTGGAACAACGAACGAACTACGATATTGAAATGCTAGAAGAAACTGGTTTCTGTCATGGCATAGAAAATTATTCCCGCCATATGTCTCTAAGAGGAGAAGGAGAGACGCCTACTACATTAATCGATTTCTTCCCTGACGATTTCCTTTTAATCGTCGACGAATCTCATGTGACCCTTCCTCAAGTACGTGGTATGTATAATGGTGACCGAGCTCGTAAAATGAATTTAGTAGAGTATGGCTTTAGGTTGCCTAGTGCCTTAGATAATCGACCATTAAAATTCGACGAATTTGAACATAAATTAAATCAAGCTATCTATGTATCTGCTACACCTGGTGACTATGAATTAGGTTTGACTGGCGGTAAGTTCATTGAACAAATTATTCGTCCAACCGGACTATTAGATCCGACAATTGAAATCCGTAAAACAGAAGGACAAATCGATGATTTAATTGCTGAGATTAAAGAACGGATAGCTAAGAATGAAAGAACCTTAATTACGACACTGACTATTCGTATGGCTGAAGAATTAACCAACTATTTAAAAGAAACCGATATTAAAGTCGCTTATTTACATAGTGAAGTTAAAACGCTAGAGAGAATGCGGATTATTCGTGATCTTCGTCTTGGAAAATACGATTGTATCGTCGGTATTAACCTACTAAGAGAAGGAATTGATATTCCAGAAGTAAGTTTAATCGCCATATTAGATGCGGATAAAGAAGGTTTCTTGAGAAGTGAACGGAGTTTAATCCAAACCATTGGACGTTGTGCGAGAAATGCTGAAGGTCACTGTATCATGTATGCCGATAAAATCACGGATAGTATGAGAAATGCGATCGATGAAACAAAACGTCGTCGAGAAATTCAAGAAGCATATAACCGTGAACATGGTATTGTTCCTAAAACAATTCAAAAAGAAATTCGTGAATTAATCAGTAACGTCGATGAAACCAAGGAAACAAAAGGAAAGAAAGCCCAGAAAGTCGATAAGAAAGAGTTACTTAAGACAATTCAAAATATTGAAGAGGAAATGAAGAAAGCTGCTCGCGACCTTGATTTCGAAAGAGCGATGGAACTACGTGATATTTTATTCGAAATGAAAGCAGAAAATGAATAGAAAATAAGGTGATAACCACTTGAAAACATCTCATATTTTATACGCAACAGATAAAAATTATTTAGAAATTACCCTAGCTTCTATTTTATCTCTATTAGAAAATGCTCAGTTAGAAGAACCTATCCTTCATTTGATTACCGAAAAATTAGAAGATGAGGACTATCAGAAAATAGAAAAAGTAATGCATGCTTATCCCCAGATAAAATATTATATTTATCCACTGGAAGATTATCACATCGAAAAATACCGTATTCCTGAATGGAAAGGTAGTCAGGTTGCTAATTCTAGGCTGTTTTTCCAAGAAATATTAGCCAAGCAACTTTCTGAAATCGATAATTTATTATACTTAGACTCCGACACGATTGTTGTTGATCAATTAAATACTCTTTTTTCCCTCCCCGAACATCTAGTCTATGCTAGCAGGGACGAACTAGAAAAGAAATATTATAAACATCTAAATGTTCCGACCTACTATAATTCAGGAGTCTTATATATCAACAAAGAAGCTTGGGTAAAAGAGAACTGCCAACAACAAATCATTGACTTTATTAGAACCCATCCTGATTTAAAACTCCAATATCCTGATCAAGATACTTTAAATTGTGTATTAAACGAAAAAATAGAAGAGCTTCCCCTTTCTTATAATCTACCTCCCTATGTATTTGGGTTAAATACTCCTCAAAGAAAGTTATATTGTTTAAAGAAAGGAATTGCTTATCCAGAAACTTGTAAAGCTCGAGAAAACCCTAAAATTTTACACAGTTATGGGTTATTTGGAATTAAACCCTGGATGAAGAATAATGTAAATCCCTACAATCAACTATTTAGAAAATATGTATTTCAAGTAGATAATAACTTCGAGTTAATTGATGCGCCAGCTCATATTCCGCTAATCAATTCTCAAGATAAATTTTATCAGATGCTTTTAGCTAGAGCGTATATGCCAGATGCTTGTCATCAACCATTAAAGAAAATAATTACGAAAGTACGAATTAAAAATAAATAATAGATATCTAATAAAGAATTCAAAACCAATGAAAAGACTAGAAATAGAAAATTTCATGAAAGAACGAGGAAATTTTTAAAAGACAAAGTAGATTCAAAAAAATGAGTCTACTTTTTGATTTCTAGAAAATCTTGTTGAAAGAGGCATACCCAACTTAACTTTTGTCGACAAAAAGATAGGAAATAAAGTAAGAAAAAACTTTTCATAAGAGAAAAATTTCGTTATAATGTCTAATAGACACCTTTTTAAGGATAGAAAGAAGTAAGTAATCAATATGAAAAAATTTAAACGGGTATATATTGAAATTTCTAATATTTGCAATTTATCCTGTAGTTTTTGTTCTGTGAGTAACCGTCCCAAAAGAAGTATGAGTGTCGGTGAGTTTGAAAAAGTATTGAAAAAATTAGATCCATATACGGATTATGTATATCTACATATTAAAGGGGAGCCACTCCTTCATCCCAAGTTAGAAAAGATTCTAGATGTCTGCCGTAAATATAAAAAACAAGTGAATATCACAACGAATGGTGTTCTCTTAAAAGAAAAAGCGAAAATTTTATTAGATAGTGGCGTAGTTAGACAAATCAATATTTCTCTTCACTCAGAGAATCATAAAGAAAAGTACTTAAAAGATATCTTTGAAGCAGTAGAACTTTTGTCTTCTCATATGCATATTGTTTATCGCTTATGGACACTAAATGACTTTAGTTTTGATGCCAAATCCACAAGAACAGTGAATAAAATTATGGAGTATTATCACTTATCCATAGGAACAGTGGAAAAAATATATACGGACATGAATATTGAAATCGATAAAAATATATATATTAATAAAGCTAATCAATTTATCTGGCCAGACGTAGAGAATCATTATTGTGAAAGTAAAGGGTACTGTCATGCATTAAAAGATCATATCGGCATCTTATCCGATGGAACAGTAGTTCCTTGTTGTTTAGATGGAGAGGGAATAATTAATCTAGGAAATATTTTAACAATGAATATCGACCGTATATTTGAAAATCCTAAAATAGAGGCTATGCGTAAAGGTTTTGAAAATAGGCAAGTAGCTGAAGAACTATGTAGACATTGTAACTTCAAAGAACAATTTAATCGTTAGAGAAAAGTAAACTTTTTGGTAGGATATACAAGGAAAAATAACGTGAATTTTTAGACTAAATGCAGGTTTATGAAGTAACATTTAATTTACAAGAC